>JBOHBE010000459.1:0-11443 GCA_050698235.1 Gaiellales bacterium | reverse complement strand
CGAGGGGTCGTACCTCGATCGCTCCTACTACGCCGACGAGCTCCGACGCGATGGGCTCGACATCACGTTCGTGAGCGAGCACAGGCCGCTCCAGGCGTACGCCGATGCCCTTGCCGACGCCGGCCTCCTGATCGAGCGGCTGCGCGAGCCGCCCCTGCCCGAGGGCGCGGTCGGCGTCGCGCGAAACCGGCGGTGGCAGCGGCTACCGCTCTTCCTGCACATCCGCGCGCTCAAGCCCACCTGAGCGCCGCGAGGCGAACCCCGGGGTCAGACCCCGGCACACATTCGCGCGTGGTTCGGCGCCCGGTTCTGACAGACCTGCCGGGATCGGGACAGGTCGCCCCGGTGGCTCACTCCTCCACGGGCTCGCGCGCCATGAGGCCGGCCAGGGCGGTCAGCGGGGCGACGCCGCCGAACGCGACCTCGCACACCGCCTCGGTGATCGGAAGCTCGATCCCCCGCTCGCGCGCCACGTCGCGGACGACGGGCGCGGCGGTCAGGCCCTCGGCGACCTCGCCGATCTCCTGCTCGATCCACTGGGTCGGAACGCCCGTGGCGAGCATCTCGCCCGCCTTGCGGTTGCGCGAGT
The DNA here is from genome assembly GCA_050698235.1 of Gaiellales bacterium. Lineage (GTDB taxonomy): Bacteria > Actinomycetota > Thermoleophilia > Gaiellales > JAICJC01 > JAICJC01. The sequence continues at coordinate 10,854 of JBOHBE010000459.1, read as the reverse complement.
GGACGGAGGTGCACGTCGCCACCAGATCGCCCATGCCCGCCATGCCCATGTAGGTGCGCGGCTGCGCCCCGAACGCCTCGCCCAGGCGCGACATCTCGGCCATCCCCCGGGTGATGATCGCCGCTTTGGCGTTGTCGCCGTAGCCGAGCCCATCCGACACGCCGGCCGCGATCGCGATCACGTTCTTGGACGCCGCGCACAGCTCGACGCCCGCGACGTCGCTGGACGCGTAGACGCGCATCGTCCGGCCCGACAGCTCCCGCTGGAGCATCCGCGCCAACTCGGCGTTCTCGCTCGCCACCACCGACGCGGTCGGCTGGTCGCGGGCCACCTCCTCGGCGTGGTTCGGCCCCGAGAGCACCGCCACCCGATCGGCCCCCGCGAGCTCGCCGAGGATCTGGGACAGCCGCCGTCCGCTGGCCGGGTCGAGCCCCTTGGTCATGGAGAGAAGCGCCGGCCCGCCGCCGGCCCGCGGCACGACCTCGGCGGCCACCGCCGCAAACGCACGGCTCGGGACGGCGATCGCGACCAGATCGGCCTGCGACAGATCGGCGTCGGCGAGCGCGGACGCTCCCAGACCGTCGGGAAGCTCGACGTCGAACAGATGGCGTGGGTTCCGGCGGTGCCGCACGATCGCCTCGGCCTGGGCGGCGTCGCGACAGATCAGCGTCGGCTCGTGCCCCTGAAGCACGAGGAGCCGGGCGAACGCGGTGCCCCAACTGCCGCAGCCGACGACCGACACCCTCATGAGCGGCTCTTGAAGTCGATGATCACGGGGCACCCCTCCAGGTTCAGCCGCCGGCGGAGCTGGTTCTCGACGAAGTAGGCGTAGTCACGCGTGACCAGCGCCCGGTCCGAGACGACGATACGAAACCGGGGAGGGCGCGTGCGGTACTGCGTGGCGTAGAGGACGTTCAGGCGGCGCCGGCCCTGGCGAGGCGTCTCGCGGGCGGCGCCGATCTCGGCCATCGCGCGGTTCAGCGCGCCCGTGCCGACGCGCGACGTATAGCGCTCGAAGAGCTCCTCCACCGCGTCGAGCATGCGGTCGACGTGCCGCCCGGTCAGCGCCGACGTCGTCACGATCGCCGGCCGCTGGCGCAGCTTCGTCTGGAGCCGCTCGGCGACGTCGTCGATCTCGACCGTCGTGATGTCCCACTTGGACAGGATGACCAGAGTTCCGCAGCCGGCCTTACGGGCCTCGTCGGCCACCGACAGGTCGCCCTCGGCAGGACCCTCCGACGAGTCGACCAGGACGAGCGCGATGTCGGCCCGCTGGGCGGCCTCGAGCGCCCGCACCTCGCTCCAGTACTCGATACCCTGCCGGTGGCGCCGCTTGCGGCGAAGGCCGGCGGTGTCGATGAGGCGAAACCGCCTCTCCCCCCGTTCGAACGTCGTGTCGATCGCGTCGCGCGTCGTCCCCGGCGTGGGCGCAACGATGACGCGCGGGCGGCCGAGGATCGCGTTCACGAGCGAGGACTTGCCGACGTTTGGACGGCCAAGGATCGCGACGCGGATCTCGGCGTCGGCCGCAGAGCCGTCGTCCTCCAGCTCGCCGTCGCCGTCGAGCGCGGGCAGCCGCTCGACGACCGCGTCGAGCAGGTCGCCGGTTCCGCGTCCATGGAGCGCCGAGACGGCGATCGGGTCGCCCAACCCGAGCTGGTGGAGCTCGAGGGCTCCCGCCTCGTGGGCGGTGTCGTCGACCTTGTTGGCGAGCACGAGCACCGGGCGCCGGGAACGCCGCAGGATATCGGCCAGCTCCTCGTCGCCCGCGACCAGCCCGGCGCGCGCGTCGATCACGAGAAGCACGAGGTCGGCCTCCTCGACGGCCTGCCGGGCCTGGTCGGCGACCTGCGCCTGCATGTGGGACGGGTCGGCGGCGTCGACGCCGCCCGTGTCGACGAGGACGAACTCGCGTCCGTTCCAGTCGCATGGCACCTCGTTGCGGTCGCGCGTCACGCCTGGCGTCTCGTCGACGACCGCCTTCCGCGACCCGCTCAGGCGGTTCACGAGCGTCGACTTCCCGGCGTTCGGATACCCGACCACCGCCACCATGGGCAGGCGCGCGCTCACCCGGCCAGCTCGTAGAGGCGCCGGATCTCGGCCATCAGCTCGTCGGCCGTCTCGCGGTAGGCGTCGCCGGGTCGCCGGTCGCCGCGCTCGTAGAACCGAGGCTCGCCGAAGACGATCCCGATGCGCCTGCCCGGCCGCCAGCTCCCCGTACCCCGGATCGCCGCCGGTATGACGGGAACAGCCTCGACGACCGCACACCGCCCCGCCCCGGCCTTCGCACCCTCGAGATCGGCCTGGCGGTGGCCCTGGATGAAGATCCCCACCGTCCCGCCGGCCTCAAGCGTCTCGTGCACGCTCCGCAGCGCGTCGCGATCGGCCTCGCCTCGCCGGACGGCGAACGCTCCGCCCCATCTGAGGAGCCAGGCGAGCGCGATGTGGTCGTAGAGCTCGCGCTTGGCCATGTAGCGGATGGTGCGCGGCTGGGACACGCCGAGCGCCGGGATGTCCCACCAGGACTCGTGGTTCGACACGATCAGCACGGGCCCGGTGGCCGGTACGTTCCGCCGCCCGATGACGCGCGGGCGCAGGAGCACCCTGGTGACGAGCCCTGCGGTGCGCCGCAGGGTCCACCAGGCCCGGTCGTAGCGGGCCAGGTCGGACGCCATCGTCACGTCCGCACCTCACGCACCAGCTCGAGCACCTGCTCGATCACGCGCTCGGCGTCGAGCCCCGTCGTGTCGACCATGTGGGCGTCGGGGGCGGGAGCGAGCTGGGCCGCGTCACGGCGGTCGCGCTCGGTGATCGCGACCTCGACGTCCGCCGCCGGGATCCCGAGCTCCGAGGACCGCCGGCGGGCCCGCTCGGCCACAGAGGCCGTGAGGTAGATCTTGACCTCGGCATCGGGGCACACGCGCGTCCCGGTGTCACGCCCCTCGAACACCGCATCTCGGGCGAGTTCGCGCTGGCGCGCGCGCATCCGCTCGCGCACGGGCTCGTGGCGCGAGACGGCGCTCACGTTGGCCGAGATCCGCTCCGAGCGCAGGTCGACCGGGGCGGCAGTGCTCGTGCCGACCAGCGCGGCGAGGGCGGCCGCGTCGTCGAGGTCGACCTCGCGCTCGAGGGCCACCGCCGTCAGCTCGCGGTACATCTCGCCCGTGTCGACGTGCAGGTAGCCGAGCCGCTCCGCGACCCCGCGTGCGACGGTGCTCTTGCCCGCGCCCGCCGGGCCGTCGATCGTCACCACCACGGCGTCAGGCGCTGACCGCCGCGAGGCGGTCCGCGAAGTCGGGGAAGCTCACGCCGAGGACGTCGGCGCCGTGCACCTCGACGCCCTCCTGCGAGCACACACCGGCCACCGCTCCGAGCATCGCGACCCGGTGGTCGCCGGCCGCGTCGACGTTCCCGCCGCGAAGCCGGGTCGGCACGCCGCGGATGCGGAAGCCGTCGTCGAGCGGCTCGACATGGCCGCCGACCGCGTTCAGGGCGGTCGCCGTCGCCGCGATCCGGTCGGACTCCTTGAAGCGGAGCTCGCCGGCGCCGCGGATCGTCGTGACGCCGTGGGCGAAGCACGCGAGCAGGGCGACGAGCGGCAGTTCGTCGACAAGGAGCGGGACGAGCTCGGGCTCGACGTCCGCGGCCACCAGCTCCGCGGGCCGGACCTCGATGTCGGCGACCGGCTCGCCGCTCGCGAGCCGCCGCCGGAACACGCCGACGCGCGCGCCCATCCGCTCCATCACCGTCAGGAGCCCGGTCCGCGTGGGGTTCACGCCGACGTCACGAAGCGTCAGGTTCGAGCCCGCAAGCGCGGTGGCAGCGACGATGAACGGCGCGGCCGACGAGAAGTCCCCGGGCACGTCCACGTCATCGAGGTGGAGCTCCTGGACCGGCGAGACCGCCACCCGGCCCATCCCCCGGTCGACCGGCACGCCGGCCGCGCGCAGGATCCGTTCGGTGTGATCGCGGGTCGGGATCGGCTCGCGCACCTCCGTCACGCCGCGATCGGTGTAAAGGCCGGCCAGGAGCACGCACGACTTGACCTGGGCGGACGCCACGGGGAGCTCGTACGAGATGGCGCCTGTCTGGCCGGTCGCCGCGATGCGGATCGGCGGGCGCCCGTCGGTCGTCTCGATGTCGACGCCCATCCGGCGCAGCGGATCGGCGATCCGCTCCATCGGCCGGGAGCGGATGCTGGCGTCGCCCGTCAGCTCGAAGGTGCCCGCCTGGCCGGCGAGGATGCCGGGCAGGAGCCGTATGAGCGTCCCGGCGTTTCCGACGTCGACCGGCTCGGAGGGAGCCCTGAGCCCGCGCAGGCCCACGCCGTGCACGACCAGCTCGGTCTCGCCGGCCCGCTCGACCTCGACGCCGAGCGCCCGGACGGCCGCGACCGTCGAGAGCGTGTCGGCCGAGGCGCCGAACCCGCGGACGTTCACCGACCCCGACGAGATCGCCCCGACCAGCACCGCCCGGTGGCTGACCGACTTGTCGCCCGGGACGGCGAGCTCGCCGGTCAGCCCTCCGGCCGGCCCGATGCGGAGGCCCTCGTCGCTCATGCTTCGACCGCCGGCGTCGCGACCGCGCCGTAGCCCTGAGCGTCGAGCAAGTCGACGGCGCGGCGGGCCTCGCCCTCCCCGGCGACGACGATCACCGCCGTCCCGCCGGCGTCCGCCGACATGTGGTGGAGCTCGAAATCCTCGATGTTGATCCCCTCGGCGCCGAGGGCCTGCGTGATCCCGGACAGCACGCCGGGGCGGTCGAGCACGCGGACGCGGACGCGATAGAGCTCCTCGGGCACCGCCTCGTAGGCCGCCTCGAGCAGGCGCCGGCGATTGCCGGCCGCCTCGCCGATCCAGCGGGCGAGGAACCCCGCATCCTCGCGCTCGAGCGCGCGGGCCAGCTCCTCGACCCGGCGGCCGTGCTCACGCAGGCCGTCGAGCAGGGCCTCGCGGTTGTCGAGGAAGATGTCGACCCAGATCCGCGGGTTCGCGCCAGCCACCCGGGTCATGTCGCGAAATGAGCCGCCGACGGCGCCGAGCGGGTCATGGCCGTCGACACGGCCGGCGCCTGCCTGGTTCGCAAGCACGTTCGCGACGGCGTGCGGGAGATGGCTCGTGATCCCCACCAGGCGGTCGTGGGCGCCCGGGTCGATCGCGACAGGGCGTGCGCCCAGCCCGGCGACGAGGCCGTGCACGGCGCGGTGATGAGCGGGGTCGGTGGCGGCGACGGGAGTGAGAAACCAGGTCGCGCCCTGGAAGAGGTCCCCCCGCGCGTTTGCGACCCCCCGGGCCTCGGAGCCGCACACCGGATGGCCGCCGACGAACCGCGGCGTCGATCCGACGGCCGCGACCAGGCGCGACTTCGTCGAGCCGACATCGGTGACGGCGCACCGCTCGCCGGTCGCGGCGACGACCTGCTCGACCAGCGCGGGCAGGTGGACGACCGGGCCGCACACGACCGCGACGTCCACATCGGAGACCGCGTCCTCGAGCGTGTCCGCGACCCGAGCCGCCGCCCCGCGTTCGAGGCCGATGCGGCTGGCGTCCGGATCGGGGTCGAAGGCCGTGACCTCGTCGCCACGCCCCGCGGCCGCAAGCCCGATCGACCCGCCGATGAGGCCGAGCCCGACGATCCCCACGCGCATCGGTTAGCCCTCCTGAGCGGCGGTGTCGTGCGCCGCCCGCATGAGCTCGGCGAGGCGGAACGCCAGGTCGAGCGACTGGCGCGCGTTCAGGCGCGGATCGCACAGCGTGCGGTAGCGCACCGAGAGCTGATCCTCGCGCACCTCCTCGGCTCCGCCGAGGCACTCGGTCACGTCCTCGCCCGTGAACTCGAGATGGACGCCGCCGGGCCACGTCCGCTCGGCGCGGCACGCCTCGAAGAAGCCCGAGATCTCGGACATGATGTCCTCGAACCGGCGCGTCTTGTAGCCGGACGCGGTGCGAAACGCGTTGGCGTGCATCGGGTCGCATGCCCACACCACCGGATGCCCGGCCTCGCGGACGGCCCTGATCAGCGGCGGGAGCTCCTCCTGCACCCGTCCGGCGCCCATCCGCGCGATCAGCGTCAGACGGCCCGGCGTGCGCTCGGGATCGAGCCGCTCACACGTGTCGACGAGATCGTCGGCGGTCGCCGTCGGCCCGACCTTCAACCCAAGCGGGTTTCGGACGCCCGAGAAGAACTCGACGTGCGCCCCGTCCGCCTCGCGCGTCCGGTCGCCGACCCACAGCATGTGAGCCGAGCAGTCGTACCACTCGCCGGTCAGCGAGTCGCGGCGGGTGAGGCCCTCCTCGTAGTCGAGGAGCAGGCCCTCGTGGCTCGTCCACACGTCGACCTCGTGCAAACGCCGCTCCGACATGAGGTCGATGCCGCACGCGGCCATGAACCGCAGCGCACGCTCGATCTCGGTGGCGATCGCCTCGTAGCGGCGCCCCTCCGGGGAGGTCGCGACGAACTCCTGGTTCCAGCTGTGGACGCGCGTCAGGTCGGCGAAGCCCCCCTTCGTGAACGCCCGCAGGAGGTTCAGCGTCGCGGCCGACTGGTGGTAGGCCTGCACCATCCGGTCGGCGTCGGGGACGCGCGCAGTTTCGGTAGGGGCGTCGTCGTTCACCATGTGCCCGCGGAAGGCGGGGAGCTCGATCCCGTCGATCGTCTCGGTCGGCGACGAGCGGGGCTTCGCGAACTGCCCGGCGATCCGCCCCAGCTTGACCACCGGCAGCGTGCCGGCGTACGTCATGACCGCCGCCATCTGGAGGATGATCTTGAGCTTCTCTCGGATCGTCACCGCCGAGAAGTCGGCGAACGACTCCGCGCAGTCACCGGCCTGGAGCAGGAAGGCGCGGCCCTCCGCTACGGTCGCCAGGGCGCGGGTGAGGTCGCGCGCTTCGCCGGCGAAGACGAGCGGCGGGTACTGCTTCAGACGCTCGGTCGCGGCGGCGAGGCTCGCCTCGTCGGGCCAGTCAGGCTGCTGCTGGGCGTGAAAACCGCGCCAGGAGGCGGGCGACCAGGTGTCGGCGGGGGCGGCCATGGGGGATGGATCCTACCGAGGGGTGGATCGTTAGGATCCTGCCCGCCATGACACGTGTGTTCTCGGGAATCCAGCCCACGGGGCAGAAGCACCTCGGCAACTACATCGGCGCGATCCGCCACTGGCCCGCCTATCAGGATCTCGGAGAGGCGATCTACTGCGTCGTCGACCTGCACTCGATCAGCATCCCGTACGACGCGTCGACCCTGCGCGAGAACACGCTCGACACGGCCGCGACGCTGATCGCCGCGGGCCTCGACCCGGCTCGGTGCACGCTCTTCGCGCAGAGCAACGTGCCCGAGCACGCGGAGGGGACATGGCTCCTCGGAGCGCTCGCGACGTTCGGCGAACTGAACCGGATGACGCAGTTCAAGGAGAAGAGCGAGGGCCAGCAGTCGGTGTCGGTCGACCTCTTCACCTACCCGGTGCTCCAGGCGGCCGACATCCTGCTCTACCACACCGACAAGGTGCCCGTCGGCGACGACCAGCGCCAGCATCTCGAGCTGGCGCGCGACATCGCCCAGCGGTTCAACAGCCGCTACGGCGAGTTCCTCACGCTGCCTGAGGCATCGATCCCCGTCGCGGGAGGCCGGGTGATGGACCTCCAGGACCCGACGCGCAAGATGTCGACGACCCGAGGCACGCCGCAGGGGACGGTCCTCCTGACCGACTCCACCGACGTCGTCACGCGGAAGTTCCGCTCTGCCGTCACCGACTCCGGCCGCGAGGTGCGCCGGGCCGGCGAGGGCAAGGAGGGGATCGCCAACCTGATCGAGATCATGGGGATCGCAACCGATCGCTCGGCCGACGACGTCGAGCAGGCGTACGACGGCGTCGGGTACGGCCAGTTCAAGGCGGACGTCGCCGAGGCCGTGGAGGCCATGATCGGCCCCGTCCGCGAGCGCTACCTCGAGCTTCGCGCCGACGAAGCCCACCTGCTCGAGGTGCTCTCGGCGGGCGCGGAGCGCGCGCACTCCATCGCCGCACCCACGCTCATTGAGATGAAGCGGCGAATGGGCTTCGTCTGATCAGCCGGCGCCGAGGAGCTCGGACGCGGCCCGCTCCCCCGCCCTGACCGCACCCTCCATGAAACTCGGGAGCTCCGACGTCTCGGCGCCGGCGAAGTGGACGGGGCCAGCCGGATCGGCCAGGCGGGCTCCGAACCCCCGCAGCTCGCCGGGCGCGAAGATCAGGTAGCTGCGCGGGTAGGCGACCCGGGTGATTCGCGAGACGCGAACGCCGAACGAGCGCCGCACCGCCTCGGCGACGGCCGCGTCGCCGCGCCGGCGGCCGGCACCCAGGAGCCACGCGGCCGGCGTCGACCCGACGAAGCTCCCCAGGCTCCGCGCGTCGCGGCGGTACGCGTAACCGAGCGGGGTGTCGGTGAGGACCGCCGTCGGCTCGGCCGGGAGATCCTCGGCCAGCTCGATGAGCGACTTCGCGGCGACGCCGTAGGAGCCCGTGGGGACGGCAGGCAGGCCGTCGATCCGGGCGCGGGCGTGCAGCGGTACGGCGACGACGGCGCGCCTGGCGCGAAGCCGCTCGGCGCCGCACTCGACCTCGACCCCTCCACCCCGCTCCCGGACGGCCGCTGCGGCGGACCGGAGCCGGACACGGTCTCCAAGCCCGGCCGCCAGCGACTCGGCGAACCCACCCGCCCCGTCGACGAACCGCAGCTCGGCGCCGTCGCCGGCGCCGCTTCGGGCGGCCGACTTCACGGCCAGCGCCTGGAGCGACATGCGCTTGACCGGCATCGTCGACGACGTGACGGACACGGCCGTCTCGGCGACGGCGAGGTCGAACATCCCGGCGCCGTCGCGGGCCATCCACTCGGCGACCGTGAACCGGTCGTCGGCCTCGGGATTGGTGCCGCGGTGGACGAGCTCGGTGAGCAGGCTGCGGTACCCCGGCGAGTCGGGCGCGCCGGTGCGTCCAGCCACGAGCCACTCGACCGGCGCCGGGCCGTGGTCGCCCCATCCGACCTGCGACTGCCGGAGACCCGCACCGACCTCCTCGGCCAGCGCGAGCAGACGCGTGTTCGAGCGGTCAACGGCCTCGCCGCCCGCCTCCCACCGCCCGCCGGGGCCGGCTGGAGTCCAGACGCGGCCGCCGACCCGGCTTCCCCCCTCGAGCACGACGACGTCGGCGCCGTCGGCGCGGAGCCGGTGGGCGGCCGTGAGCCCGGAGATGCCGGCGCCGATAACGATCGCGTCATGCATCGCAAAGCGCCTCGACCTCGTCGGGGCTGAGCTCGCGCCATTTCCCCGGCTCGAGCCGCCCGGCCGTGATGCCCGCGTAGGCCGTCCGGTGCAGGTGGATCACGGGATGCCCGATCGCGGCGCACATGCGCCGCACCTGGCGATTTCGGCCCTCGTGGATCGTGATGTCGATGACGCTCGACCCGCGGTTCTCGACGATCGCGGGCGCCGTCGGGCCATCGTCCAGCTCGATCCCCGCCCGCAGCCGCTCGAGCGCCGCCTCGTCGGGCTCACCCTTCACGCGGGCACGATACGACTTGGGGACGCCGTGGCGGGGGTGCATCAGCCGGTCGGCCAGGGCGCCGTCGTTGGTGAGCAGCAGCACGCCCGTCGTGTCGCGATCGAGCCGGCCGACCGGGAACAGGCGCGCGGCCGAGTGCACGAGCCCCGTGACCGTCGGGCGGCCCTGCGGGTCGTGGGCGGTCGTGACGACCCCGCGCGGCTTGTTGAGGATGACCGTGACGATGGCCTCGGGCGTGACCGGCGCCCCATCGACCTGGACGTCGTCGCCGTCGGCGACCTGCGTCGCGAGGTTGGCCACGTCGCCGTTGACCGTGACCCGGCCCGCCCGGATCAGCTCCTCGACGGCCCGCCGCGAGCCCAGCCCTGTCGAGGCGAGGTAGCGGTTAACCCTGACCGGCACGCGCGTCGGCAACGAGGTGCAGCCGCGCCCGCAGGGCCTCGTGGTCGGCCTCGGGCAGATCGAACTCGCCGAGCGACGGCAGGCTCCCGAGCCCCTCCTCGAGGCCGAAAAGCCGCTCGAACAGCACGGTCGTCTTGTAGAGGACGGGCTGGCCCGGCGTCTCGCCGCGGCCGGACTCCTCGATGAGCCCGCGCTCGAGCAGGCCGGCGACGGCCGAGTCGGCAGCGACGCCGCGGATGCGGGCCACCTCTGGCCGCGAGACCGGGCCGAGGTAGGCGACGATGGCCAGCGTCTCGAGGGCCGCCTGGCTGAGCGCGCGCGAGTTGGGACGGTTGACGAGCCGCGCGCACGCCGCCGCGGTCTCGCGCGAGGCGCGGAACCCGTACCCGCCGGCGACGCGCTCGAGGACGACGCCCGAGCGCTCCTCGCAGTAGTGGTCGCGCAGGGCGTCGAGGGCCCGCTCCACCCGGGCCGGCGGCGCCTCTGCCAGGGTCGCGATCTCGGCGACGCTGAGCGGCTCGGATGCGACGAACAGCAGCGCCTCGACGGTGTGCGTGAGCTCGCTCATGCGATGGCGCGCTCCGACTCGGCCCGCGCCCGCCCGCGCCGGGCGATCCGGATCGGCCCGAACACCTCGCCCTGGTCGGCCTGCACCTCGCCCTGCTTCCACATCTCTAGCACGGCCAGGAACGCCGCCGCATGCGACAGCCGGTCGAGCCCGGCGACCGCCTCGTCGAACCCGAACGCCCGCCGCTCGCGGAGCACGGCGCGGAACCGGTCGAGGAACTCGCTCACCGGAACGAGCCGGCGGCGGACGGCCGAGAGGTCGATCTCGGGCGGCGCCTGAAGCATCCGGCCGAGGGCGGCGTGGAGCTGCCACGGGTCCTCCGAGAACTCCTCGACGACGGGCTCGGGGCGCGGCG
>JBOHBE010000458.1:0-15735 GCA_050698235.1 Gaiellales bacterium | reverse complement strand
TGCCGGTGCTCCTCCTTCACGGCGGGCCGGGCGCGGCGCACGACTACATGCTGCCGCTGGCAGAGCTGCTCGCAGAGCACCGCCCGGCGATCGTGTACGACCAGCTCGGGTGCGGCCGGTCGGACACGCCCGACGATACGTCGCTCTGGACCGTCGACCGGTTCGTGACCGAGGTCGACCAGGTGCGGGCCGCGCTCGGCCTCGACCGCTGCCACCTCCTCGGCCAGTCGTGGGGCGGATGGCTGGCGATCGACTACATGGCTCGCGGCCCGGAGGGCATCGCCGGGCTCGTCCTCGCCAGCACGTCGGCAAGCATCGCCGAGTTCGTCGCCGGAGCCCGCGGCCTGATCGACGAGCTGCCGGAGCCGCACCGGACGGCGCTGACCGAGCTCGGTGCGCGCGGGGAGTACGACCACCCCGACTACCGCGCGGGCGAGCAGGAGTTCTACCGGCGCCACCTGTGCCGGCTCGACCCGTGGCCCGACGCGCTCGTTCGGAGCTCGAATCAGATGGAGGGAAACCAGGTCTATGCGACGATGAACGGCCCGACCGAGTTCGACGTCATCGGCACCCTCCGGACGTGGGACCGGCGCCCCGACCTGGGCCGGATCGACGTGCCGACGCTCGCCACGTGTGGGCGCTACGACGAGATCACGCCGGACTGCTCCGAGACGATCGTCGCCGGGATCCCCGACGCGCGGATGGTCGTGTTCGAGGAGAGCGCCCACGTCGCCCACCTCGAGGAGCCCGAGGCCTACGCCCGGATCGTGGAGGAGTTCCTGGTGTCGGCCGAGGCGGGCGCCGCCGCGTAAGCGGTCAGCGAATCAGGTCGACCAGCGGCAGGGCCCGGTGGGGGCGCGGCGGCACGAGGAAGTTCTGGCGGTGGGTCGTCGTCAAGATCGAGTTGATGCCCTGGCCGACGTCGCCGCGCGCGAGCGGGATGCGCGTGCCGTCGGTGAAGACGCCGTCCATCGCCCGGCGCGTGCGCGCGAAGTCGTCGCTCGTCGGGTGGAACACGACGAAGTGGACGCCCGCGGCCGCGCTCGACTGCATCCCGTCGACCTCGGACCGCGCGCTCCAGGCGAACGGGTTGTCAAGCGTGTTCGCGTCGGCGCGCTGCGGCACCGCCGTGCCGGCCCGGTACAGCGTGCCGTCGGCGCCGCGCACGTCCTCGGTGAGACGCGACGCCGTCTGGATCGCGGCGCTGTGGCCGATGGCCTGGAACGTGTGGAACTCACGGCGGTTCTCGGCGACCGTGGCGACGTCGTCGGGGCCCTGCGCCACCGTGAGCGTGCCGGGCGGCGTCTTCTGGCTGGGGCGAAAGAGCGTCGAGATGCGCTGGTCGTAGTCGAAGCTCAGGTACCACGCCTCGAGGTCCTCGAGGATGTGGGAGAGGTGCATCGTCGTGCCGCCGGTGAAGTACCCGCCCGGGCCGCCGTCGGCGTAGCCCAGCGTCTCGAGGTTGGCGATACGGCCCGGCCCGAGGCCCGCCTTCTGTGTCGAGGTGAATCCCAGGAAGAGCTCCGCCTGCTCAGGGATGAGCTGAGCTCCCGGGACGCCGGCGGCGAGCGCCATCTTCCGAGGCAGGCCGACCCCGCCGTCGAAGCCGCCACCCGCGAACCCGCGCCGGATGCTCGTCGGGCGCCAGATGTCGAGGCCGCTCACCAGCACGCGCGTGGCGGCGGCGATCCGGTCGAGGCTGTCGCTGCGCAGCAGGATCGCGGCGTCGTTGCCCTCGAGGAGCGTGTCGTCGGGATCGCTCGGGAACCGGACGGCGTCGGTGAGGACGCGCACGTCGTGGCCGGCGGCCCGTGATGCCCGCCGGTCGACGGGCAGGTGGCTCTGGGTGAGCGCGGGCACGAACCGGCGGAAGTACGGGAGCCCCCAGGCGACCGTCACGCCGACGCCGGCGGGCGTGGCGGGGAACTCGCGCTCGACCGACGCAATCGCGTCCTCCAGCGCGGAGCGGGCCGCCACCAGGTCGGAGCGCTCGGCTCCGGTGGTGAGCTCGAGCGTGACGACCTGCATGTGGAGCGGCGGGACGACGACCTCGACGTTGTTGTCGCGGACGATGCGCAGGCCGTCGAGCAGGTGCTGCTCGCGGCGGGCGGCCGTCGCGGACGCGGGCCGGCCGTTCCCGCCGGTCAGGCGCTCGACGAGCTCGTAGACGCCACCTCCGGCGAGGGCCGCGGCCGCCGTTCCGGCGATGACCTGCCTGCGAGTCAGGGGCATATCAGCCGGCGGGTTCGACGAGCACGAGCTCGTTCAGCATGCGCTTCAGGTCGCCCGACACCTGCGAGTAGGTGAGCGGCGCCGCCACGTGCTGGGACACGGTGTAGAGCGACCCGCGGTACTTCCACGCGTAGAGCAGGTGCCACTGGTCAGGCCCGCGGTTCACCGTGTAGAGCGTCGCGGTGACTCCGTGGACGCGGTAGGTGCCGGCGGGATCGCTGAAGCACGGCACCTTCGTCCGGACGGTCGTGCCGTTGGTGGTCTCGACGTCGTCGCAGCGCGGCACGGCGGTGCTGTGCAGGTAGCCGCCGAAGTTCACGTGCACCTCGCCCGATGCGTCGGACCAGATGAGGCTCACCAGGTATGACCCGTCCTTGTTGACGGTGACGCTGCGCGAGCCCTGGCCGGGGTACTGGCCGTTGATCTGGCCGCTCAGTGGCGACGGCACCCACCCCGGGCAGTAGACCGGCGCCCCGGCCCGGTTCGCGAGGCGCTGCCAGCCCGCCGCCCAGTCGCTCGGGCAGACCGCTGCCGCCGGCTGCGACGCGGCGGGGGACGGGCCACTGGCGCTCTGCGAGCCGCACCCGGACAGGGCTGCGACGACCGCGAGGGCGAGCAGGGGCAGGAGAGGCAGTCGGGGGCGACGCATCGCGCTCTCAGGGTACTCCGCCGGAGCCGGTGAGCGGAGCGCCGCCGCTCACGTTGTCAGCATCTGGAAAATCACCCATCGGAGGGATAGCTACGCGGTGGGGCGCTCGTACCTTGGATCCAGATCGTTCGAGTCGCCCGTCCTCACAGACGGCCCGGGGCTCGTTCGGCGGGAAGATCTATTGGACAACGTCCGCAGGGCGCGCGGCTGCATTGGCGCCTGCGCGGGCGAGGCGCAGAGGAGACAGAGATGAGCGGGAAGGGACGGAGAATGCGTGGCGGCGGAGCGGTCGGCCAGACGCTGCCGCTCGTGGTCATCTTCATGATGAGCCTGCTGCTCGCAGCGGGGCTCACGATCGACATCGGCAACGCGTACCGCGTGAAGCAGTCGCTCCAGGCGTCGGCCGACGCGGCATCCGCCGCGGGTGCCGGCAACCTGCCGAGCCCGGGCGCCGCCGTCGCGGCGGCCAACTCGTTCGGCTCCGAGCCGGGCGGCAAGAACCCCATTTCGGGGTCCGGGCCGGTGTCGCTCCAGGCGACAGCGAACTGTGTCACGGGGCCGAAGTTCTGCAATCCGGCCAACACCGTGCAGGTGAGCGAGACGGCGACCGTGCCGACCTACTTCCTCCAGCTCGTCGGCATCGACCACGTGACCGTGTCGGTGCACTCCCAGGCGTGCTCGCCGTGCGGGGCGCTGCCGCTCGACATCGTGATGGTGCTCGACCGCACCGGGTCGATGAGCGGCCAGAAGCTCGTGAACGCCAAGCAGGGCGTCACGTCGTTCCTCGACGACCTCGACCCGGCGATCGACAACGTCGGCCTGGTCGTGCTGCCTCCGGCGGCAAGCGTGGGGGCGAGGTGCGCGAGCGCGCCGTCGTCGAACTACAACCTGACGAACGCGGCCTACCTGGTCGTGCCGCTGGCGCACGACTACGCCAGCTCTCCCGGCAATCTGAACAGCTCGTCGGATCTCATCTCGACCCTGAACTGCGTGCAGGCGGGCGGCCAGACGGCCTACGCAAACGCGCTTGACGCGGCTCAGGCCGAGCTCGACGCCGACGGCCGGCCCGGCGTGCAGGATGTGATCATCTTCCTCTCGGACGGTGCTGCGAACACGGGCCCGAGCTACCTGCCGGCCACGTCGCCCTACCGCACCCAGCCGTGCCACACGGCCGTCCAGATCGCGGGCGCGTCGAAGGCGAAGAAGGTGCTCGTCTACTCCATCGCCTACGACCTCGACGTCTCCGGCGCAGAGGCCTGCATGGCCGCTGCTGGCGGAGCCGAGCAGCCGGGCATCCTGGCCAACCAGGCGATGCAGCAGATCGCGTCACCCGGCAACTACTTCTACCAGCCCCAGCCGACCCAGCTCGTTGGCGTCTTCGACGCCATCACCGCAGACCTGGCGAAGGGCACCAGCCGCATCAACGGCTGATCCAGGTCCGTCCCAAGGCCCCGTCCGAGCCACCCGCCGGCTCTGACGGGGCCGCGCCTGTTTTCACACCTCCGAACCGGTCCGGGAGACGCTGCGAATAGCACGCATCTCACGTCCCGATTCAGGAGGTACGGCGATGCTGGCGAGGTGGACCCGCGGCGTGAGCCGCGAGGAGTGGCTGCGGCTGTCCGGCTTCGGCGCCGCCGTCCTGGCGCTCCACGCCGTCGGATGGGGGCTCTTCCTCTACTACTCGGGCCAGTACCGGCCGCTCGTGGGCCTCGGCCTTACGGCCTACCTGTTCGGCCTCCGCCACGCGTTCGACGCCGACCACATCGCGGCGATCGACAACACGACCCGCAAGCTCCTCGCCGACGGCAAGCGCCCGGTCGGCGTCGGCTTCTTCTTCTCGCTCGGGCACTCGACGATCGTGTTCTCGCTGGCGGCCGGCCTGGCGCTGGCGGCGCGGACGGTGAACTCCGAGGTCCCAGGGTTCCGGGAGTACGGCGGCTACATCGGCGCGTCGGTCTCGGGCACGTTCCTGTGGATCATCGGGATCCTGAACCTGATCGTGCTGGTCGACATCATCCGCATCTTCCGCGAGATGCGCGGCGGGGCGTATGACCGCGAGCGGCTCGAGAACCGCCTGCTCGAGCGGGGGATGATGAGCCGGTTCTTCGGGCGCTTCTTCCGCCTCATCGACCACAGCTGGCAGATGTACCCGCTCGGGCTGCTCTTCGGCCTCGGGTTCGACACGGCGACCGAGGTCGGCCTTCTGGCGCTGGCAGCGGGGGTCGCCACCCACTCGGTTCCGATCCTCGCGATCCTGTCGCTGCCGATCCTGTTCGCGGCCGGGATGAGCCTCATGGACACGCTCGACGGGGCGTTCATGAGCCAGGCCTACGGCTGGGCGTTCTCGAACCCGATCCGCAAGGTCTACTACAACATCACCGTCACGAGCCTGTCGGTCGTGGTCGCGCTCGTGATCGGGACGGTGGAGCTGCTCCAGGTGTTCGTCACCAGGTTCGGGCTGTCCGGCGGCCGGTGGGACACGCTGAGCAACCTCGACTTCGAGACGCTCGGCTACGGCATCGTCGCGCTGTTCGTGCTCATGTGGGCGACGTCGGTCGCGATCTGGAAGCTCCGCCGGATCGAGGACCGGTGGAGCGCGATGGTGGCCGACGCGCCGATCGAACGCTAGATCGTCTAGACGGTCTCGAGCACGGGCTCCGCCTGAGCCGGCACCGTGTCGGGCTCCTCGTGCTCCGCGGCGTGGTGGCTGCGGATGAAGACCCCCGCCACGATCGCGCCGACCATCGCGATGGCGGCCGAGAGCCGCAGGCTGTGCGAGAGCGAGTAGATGAAGACGTCTGCGCCCGAGTGGCCCGCGGCGATCCGGCCGGCCGCGAGGTGCTGGAAGAGCGCGGTCAGCGTCGCGACGCCGAAGACGCCGCCGATCATCCGCATCATCGAGAGGACGCCCGACGCGGCGCCGGCCTTGGTGCGGTCGACCGAGCCCATCACGGCGGCGGTCATCGGCGACATCGTCATCCCCATCCCGATCCCGCCCACGATGAACGCGGGGAGCAGGGTGAGGTAGCCGCTCGTGTCGGTGATGAGCGACTCGAGCGCCAGCGACAGCGACACGAGCGCCATGCCCCCGGCGAGGAGCCAGCGGCTGCCGAACCGGTCGGACAGGCGCCCGGCGAAGGGAGCCGTCAGGATGATCAGGACGGTCATCGGCAGGAACCGCACGCCGGTCTCAAGCGGCGAGAGGCGCAGGATGTCCTGCATGTAGAGCGTGATGAAGAAGAACGTCGCGAACATCGAGTAGGTCACGAGGAATGCCACCAGGTTTCCGGCCGAGAACGTGCGGTTCTTGAAGAAACTGAGGTCGACCATGGGGTCGTCGCCGGCGATCTGGAGCCAGCCGAAGGCCACGAGGCCGGCCGCGCCGACCGCCAGCTCGGCCAGCGTGCGCGTCGACGTCCAGCCCACGTCGTTGCCCTGAACGAGGGCGAGGACGACGAGGCCCATCCCGAGCGACAGCGTGCCGATGCCCGCCCAGTCGATGCGCCGGATTGCGGACGGGTCGCGCGACTCGCGGACGGCGTAGAGCGTCACGGGCACGGCGATCAGCGCGACGGGGACATTGAGGAAGAAGATCCACTCCCAGCCGGCCTTCTCGACGAGCAGTCCGCCGAGCACCGGGCCCATGCCGAGCGCCAGGCCGGAGATGCCGGCCCAGAGGCCGAGCGCGCGCCCGCGCTCACGGCCGTGGAAGGCGTCGGTCAGGATCGAGAGCGAGCCGGGCATCAGGAATGCGGCCCCGGCGCCCTGGGCGGCACGCCAGAAGATCAGCTGCCCGATCGACTGCGAGAGGCCCGCGCCGATGGACGCGAGCGTGAACGCGACCAGGCCGGCCAGGAACATGCGCTTACGGCCGAAGACGTCGCCGAGCCGGCCACCGGTCACGAGCAGGACCGCGAAGCTCAGGGTGTAGGCGTTGACCGCCCACGAGAGGCCCGAGATGGACGCTCCGAAATCGGACTTGATCGCGGGGAGGGCGATGTTCACGACGGTGTTGTCGAGCATCACCATGAAGAGGGCGAAGCACATCGCCCCCAGCGTCCACCACTTGCGGTTGGCCTCGGTCAGAATCGGCATCAACGTTTCCCTTCATCCTCGTCGGAGGCCAGCACCCGGAGGAGCGACTCCCGCATCTGCTCGAGCTCCCGCGCGGGGAGCACCGTAAACGCCTTCCCGATCTGCTCGAAGAACGAGGGGATGCGCTCGACGAGCTGCTCCCCCTCCTCGGTCAGGACAACCCACACGATCCGGCGGTCGCGCGAATCGCGCTCGCGGCGCACGTGCCCGGCAAGCTCCAGCCGGTCGATGACGCCCGTGACCGTCGAGGCCAGCATGTGGCATTCGCGGCCGAGCTCGCGGGCCGGCTGGCGCCCGCCGGCCGATCGCAGCGTCTGGAGCACGATGGCCTGGGGCATGGTGACGCCCTGGGCCTCGAGCAGCGGCCGGATCGACCGCTTCGACCGGATCGCCAGGTCGCCCCAGAGGCGCCCAACATCGGCGGCCAGCTCGCGCTTCGAGATCGTTCGTGCTGCCATGATTCGCGTAAGATCCTTTCGTGTACGAAACTTTCTATGCGAAATATAGCGACGCGAACGATGTTTGTCCACTCCCGCCGCCGGGAACACCATTGGGACGCAACGCCAGGAGGAACACCTTGGAAGTTCTCGCACTTGGAACCGGGGTCGGTATCGTCGGCCTGATCGTGATCGTCCTCATCGTCGTCGTGGTCCTGCGGCTGCTCTGACCTCGTCGATGACTTTTTCGGCTTCTCGGAGTCTTAGAGGGGAGCAATCGACGGAAGGAACTCCAATGAGCCTGCCCAAGGTCGTGTCCCGAGACGAATGGCTGTCCGCCCGCAAGGATCTCCTCGCCGAGGAGAAGGCGATGACCCGGGCCCGCGACGAGCTGAACGTCAAGCGCCGGCTCTTGCCGATGGTCCGCGTCGAGAAGGACTACGTCTTCCACGGCGCGGACGGAGACGTCGGCCTGGCGGACCTGTTCGACGGCCGCCGCCAGCTGATCGTCAGGCACTTCATGTTCGGGCCGACGTGGGAGACCGGCTGTCCGAGCTGCACAGCCGGCGCCGACGAGCTCTCCGAGGGGCTCCTGAGCCACCTGTACGCGCGCGAGACGACGCTCGTGGTCGTGGCCAGGGCGCAGTTCGAGAAGCTCGAACGCTACCGGGCCGAGCACGGCTGGGCCTTCCCGGTCTACTCGTCCTATGGCAGCGACTTCAACTACGACTACCACGTGACGCTCGACGAGTCGGTCGCGCCGGTCGAATACAACTACCGCACGAAGGCAGAGCACGAGGCGGCGGGCACCCCCGGATACGTCGAAGGCGAGCGGCCCGTCGAGCAGCCGGGCGAGAGCTACTTCCTGCGCGACGGCGGCGACGTTTTCCACACGTACTCCGTCTACGCGCGCGGCGGCGAGGCGACGGGCGGCTCGTACTACTTCCTCGACCAGACCGCGCTCGGCCGTCAGGAGGAGTGGGAGGAGCCGAAGGGCCGGGCGGTCGATCCGCACGGCGCGATCCCGGACTTCGCGACCTGAGCTCGAGGCCCGATCAGAAGCGGAGCACGCGTTCCGTTTCTGCTACGTTGGCGGGCCATGGCGGTGACGGCGACCACGAAGCTCGCGGACAGAAGCGACGCCCGGCGGAATCGTGTGCGCATCGTCGCGGCCGCCCGCGAGGTCTTCTCGTCGGCCGGGGCCGACGCTCCGGCGCGCGAGATCGCCCGGCGCGCGGACGTCGGCGTCGGGACGCTCTACCGCCACTTCCCGGCCCGCGCCGACCTGGTCGACGCCGTGCTCGAGGAGGCGTTCGAGGAGCTGATCCAGATCGCCGAGGCCGCCCTCGACGAGCCCGACCCCTGGACGGGCTTCGTCCGGTTCGTCGACGAGGCGCTGGTCCTGCACGCCCAGAACAGGGCTCTCAAAGACGTCCTCGAGACCGAGGAGCACGGCCGCGAGCTGGCCCGGGCGATGCGGCAGAGGATCCGCCCGCTGACCGAGCGGCTCGTCGCCCGCGCGCAGGCGGACGGCTCGCTCCGGCAGGACTTCGCCCGCCAGGACCTCGCGCTCCTCTTCTGGGGGAGCGACCGCGTGATCGAGCTCGCCGCGGACGTCGCGCCCGAGCTCTGGCGGCGCCAGCTCGGCTTCATGCTCGACGGCCTGCGGACTCCTGATCCCCGCCCGCTGGAGCACCCGCCGCTGTCAGAGGCCGAGCTTCGGCGGGTCAGCCCGAGGCGGCGGCGGCGGTGACCGAGACGGCCCACCGCCAGCACTACAACGTCACCTTCACGCTGCTTGCGGTCGCGGCGGTCGCCTACGCGCTCCTCCAGTCGATGGTCGCGCCGGCGCTCCTCACCATCCAGCGCGACCTCTCGACGACGACGTCAGGCGCCGCGTGGATCCTGACCGCCTATCTGCTGAGCGCGTCGGTCTTTACGCCGATCGCGGGGCGGCTCGGCGACATGTTCGGCAAGAAGCGGGCGATGGTCATCGTCCTGCTCGTGCTCGCCGCCGGCACGTTGCTCGCCGCGCTCGCCACGACGATCGAAGTCATGATCACGGCCCGCGTCATCCAGGGCGCGGGTGGCGCCGTCTTCCCGCTCTCGTTCGCGATCATCCGCGACGAGTTCCCGCGCCACCGCGTTCCGCACGGGGTCGCCCTCATCTCGGCGATCCTGGGGATCGGCGGGGGCCTGGGCATCGTGCTCGCGGGCCCCATCGTGCAGCACCTGAACTACCACTGGCTCTTCTGGTTCCCGCTGATCGCGGTCCTTATCGCGACCGCCGGGATCGTCGCCTTCGTCCCCGAGTCGCCGGTCCGGACGCCCGGGCGTGTCGATCCGCTCGGCGCCGTCCTGCTGGCGGGCTGGCTGGTCGCCCTCCTCGTGCCCATCAGCCAGGGGCCGACGTGGGGGTGGCTGTCGGCGCGGACTCTGGGGCTGTTCGCGCTCGCGGCGGTCATTCTGCCGATCTGGGTCTGGGTGGAGTCCCGCACCGACGCGCCGCTCGTCGACATGCGAATGATGCGCCTGCGCCCGGTGTGGACCACGAACCTCGCCGCGCTCGTGATCGGGTTCGGCATGTTCGCCTCGTTCATCCTCGTGCCGCAGTTCGTCCAGCTGCCGGAGTCGACCGGGTTCGGGTTCGGCGCCTCGGTCACCGAGGCCGGCCTCTTCATGGTGCCCGCGACGGTCGGGATGCTGGTCGTCGGGCCCATCTCGGGACGGCTCTCGACGACGGTGGGCTCGAAGGTCCCGCTCGTTCTCGGCGCGCTCGCGTCGTGTATCGCGTTCATCATGCTCGCCGTCGCCCACGAGTCGAGCTGGGAGATCTACGTCGCGATGCTCGTTATGGGCGTCGGGATCGGCTTCGCGTTCGGGTCGATGGCGAATCTCATCATCGAGTCCGTCCCCGCCCACCAGACGGGCGTCGCGACAGGCATGAACACGATCGTGCGCAGCATCGGCGGCGCCATCGGAAGCCAGGTGTCGGCCGTGATCGTGACCGCCACCCTGGCCGCGTCGGGCCTGCCCACTGAGCGCGGATTCACGATCGCGTTCCTCGTGGCCGCCGCGGCGCTGGCGGTCGGGGTCGGCGTGGCGCTCGCGGTTCCGGCGCCCGCGAGGGCGGCAGTCGACGAGGGGATCGCCGAGGCGGCATGAGCGACCACGCGGCGCCGGCCGATCCTCCCGGGGCTATGCAGAACGAGCGCGTCCGGCTGATCTTCGGCGCGCTGATGCTGGTGCTGCTCCTGGCCTCGCTCGACCAGACGATCGTCTCGACGGCGCTCCCGACGATCGTCGGCGATCTTGGCGGCATCCAGCATCTCTCGTGGGTCGTCACCGCCTACCTGCTCGCGTCGACGATCTCGGCGCCGCTCTACGGCAAGCTGGGCGACCTCTACGGCCGCAAGGTCGTGCTCCAGACGGCGATCGTGATCTTCCTGATCGGCTCGGCCCTGTGCGGGCTCAGCCAGGACATGACCCAGCTGATCGTGTTTCGCGCCCTCCAGGGCCTGGGCGGTGGCGGCCTGATCGTGACGTCGATCGCCGTGGTCGGCGACATCATCCCGCCGAGGGAGCGCGGTAAGTATCAGGGGTTCTTCGGCGCGGTCTTCGGCGTGTCGACGGTGATCGGGCCGCTCCTGGGCGGTTTCTTCGTCGACAACCTCTCGTGGCGCTGGATCTTCTACGTCAACCTGCCCCTCGGCGCCGCCGCGCTGGTGGTGATCGGCATCGTCTTCCACGCGCGCCACACCGAGGGCCGGCCGAGCATCGACTACCTCGGCGCCGCCGTGCTGGCGGGCGGATTGTCGTCGATCGTGCTCTTCACCAGCCTGGGCGGGACGACGTACGACTGGGGATCGCCCCAGATCCTCCTGATGATGGTCACCGGCGTCGTGCTGCTCGTGCTCTTTCCGTTCATCGAGGCACGGGCGGCCGAGCCGATCCTGCCGCTCGAGCTCTTCCGAAACCAGACGTTTGCGCTCACGAGCGCGATCGGCTTCATCGTCGGCCTGGCGCTCTTCGGCTCGATCACCTACCTGCCGCTCTACCTCCAGATCGTGAAGGGCCACAGCCCGACCGCGTCCGGGCTCCAGTTGACGCCGATGATGGCGGGCCTCCTCGTCACGTCGATCGTGAGCGGCAACCTGATCTCGCGCACCGGGCGCTACAAGCCGTTTCCGATCGCGGGGACGGCGCTCATGACCATCGCCGTCTTCCTGCTCTCCCGGCTCGAGGTCGGCACCCCGACCTGGGTCGCCTCCGCCGACATGGTGCTTCTGGGACTGGGGCTCGGGATGGTGATGCAGGTGCTCGTCCTCGCGGCGCAGAACGCGGTCGACTACCGCCTTCTGGGCGTCGCGACGTCTGGCTCGACGCTCTTCCGGCAGATCGGGGGGTCGATCGGCGTGTCGGCGTTCGGCGCGATCTTCGCGAACCGCCTGGGCGACGAGCTGGCGGCGCGGCTGCCGGCCGGCGTCCACGCTCCGGCCGTCGCCAACCCCGCAGTGATCCGAGCGCTCCCGCCTGCGCTCCACCAGCCGTTCGTCGAGGCGTTCGCCGTGTCGCTTCAGCCCGTGTTCGTGGCCGCGAGCGGGATCTCGCTCGTGGCCTTCATCCTCACGTGGTGGCTGCGCGAGGTGCCGCTGCGGGTGACGTCGCGGACCGAGGGCCTCGGCGAGACAGTGGCCTCAACCGCCGACGCCGAGGGCGCCGCGGCATCGGGCTGACGGGTTCGAGAATCGGCCGGGAGGGCATGTGGACGGACGTGGCCTCGTACACCGTGAACGACGCCGGCGTTGCGCATGCGAAGAAGCTCATCGACGCCCGCCAGTACGTCCTCGAGAGCCGGTGGGGTGACGTCCAGCCGCGTGCCGAGGACGAGTCGGCCTTCCTCGAGGCCCACTCGTGGTCCGAGTACGCCGCCTGGCACCTCGGCCTGACCGAAGGGGCAGGCGACGAGACCAAGGCTCGGTACGCGTTCGTGTACGGCGACTTCCGGCGCGTCCACCGGATGGGCCTGATCGCGTGCCTGTATCGAGCCGCCGAGTGGCGCCACAAGGCAGTCGAGCGGGCCGCCTACGAGCTGCTGCAGCATCTCGACGAGACGAGTCGCTGAACCGAGCCGACCCTTGGCACGCTGACGAACTCGTGAGAGGATGGGGCGTGTAGAGGAGGCGACTGACGGGCGCTGATCGCCGTGGCTTGGGAAAGGCCTTGCCCACCGAGAAGGAGCGGGCGCGGCCCGGTCCCGCTTGGGCCGAGCTCGTCGAGGCCGTTCCCGCCGCGTTCTACGTCGATCGCACCGACGGCACGTCGGTCTGGGTGAGCTCGCACATCGATGCGATCGTGGGGCTGACAACGGCGGAGTGGGCGAGCGGATACGAGCGGTGGCTGGAACGAGTCCATCCCGACGACCGCCAACGAGCTCGTCGAGTCGAACCGCCGGTTCCTTGGCGGCGACGGGGGGCCTTCGAGCGACGAGTACCGGATCGTCCTCCCCGACGGCCGGGTGCGCTGGATCCACGACCGGGCGCTGCTCTTGGCGGATGCGGACACCGGAGAGCTGCTCGTGCACGGGGTGCTCGTCGACGTGACCGACGAGCGGACGTCGCTCGAGGTCGCCGAGCGCGTGGGGACGCTCTTCCGGACGCTCGTCGAGCACGCTCGTGAGGCGGTCACGATCGTGGACGAGCGTGGCGTCGTGCTCTACCAGAACCCGTCGATGGGACGGGTGGTGGGGCGCCCGCCGGAATGGTTCAAAGGCAAGACGCCGCTCGATCTGATGCCGCCCGAGGACGCGGCCCGGGGCCGCGCCATCCTGGGGCAGCTTCGTGGCAACCCCGGCGCCCAGCTGCCGGGGGAGTTCCGGTTGAAGCATCGCGACGGCTCGTGGCGGATCGTCGAGGGGGTGGCGACCAACCTGCTCCACGACCCTGCGGTGCGCGGGATCGTCCTGAACTACCGCGACGTCACCCCCGAACGCGAGCAGGAGCGCCGGCTGCGCGATGTCGAGCAGCGCCGCCAGACGCTGCTCGAGGACATCATCAACGCCGAGGCCCAGCAACGGTCGCGGATCGCGGAGGAGCTCCACGACGACACGATTCAGGTCATGGCCGCCGCGCTGATGGAGCTCGATCGGATCGAGCGTCACCTGCGGGTCGACGACGTCGAGGCCGCCCGCCGCGCGATCACCAGCGCTCGCGAGGCGCTGACGAAGGCCACGGATCGCACGCGCCGCCTCACGTTCGAGCTTCGCCCGCAGCTGCTGGAGGCGGTCGGGGTCGGCCCCGCCGTCCGCGATCTGGCCAACGCCCTGCACCGAGATGCCGGCGTCAAGGTGAACGTGCGAACGAAGATCACGCGGTATCCGGTCGACATCGAGACGCTCGTCTACCGGACGATCCGCGAGATCCTGATCAACGTCCGAAAGCACGCCCGGGCCGCGAACGTCTGGATCAGCATCGTCGAGCGGCGGCGCGTCCTCTATGTCCGCATCCGCGACGACGGCCGCGGGTTTCGGATGCGGCCCCGCCCGCGTGCGTCCACCCACATCGGGATCGAGACGGCGGGTGAGCGCGTCCGGGCGATGACCGGCACGTTCGACGTCGTCTCGGTCGTCGGGGAGGGGACGACGGTCGAGTTCCACCTGCCGATCCCGGACGGAGCCTCGAGGCCGCGCAATCCCGAGATCGTGAGCACGAGCCCCGGGTAGGGCCGCGCCGGGAGGGCGTCCTCCCGTTCGCTCTGGAATGATGGCTCGCGTGGAGACGACGTGGAACGACGGCCATCGGTTCTCGGGGCGGGTTGCGCTCGTGACCGGTGCGGGCGGGACGCTCGGCGGGGCGATTGCGACCGGGTTCGGGCGCGAGCGGGCCTCGGTGCTCGTCGGCTACCGGCGATCGATGGAGTCAGCTCAGTCGGTCGTGGACGAGATCGTCTCGGCGGGAGGCGCGGCCTCCGCGTGTCAGCTCGACGTCACCGACCAGGCTTCGGTCGACGGGTTCGTCGAACAGGCGGCGTCGATGTACGGGCGTGTCGACGTCCTCGTGAACACGGCCGGCCGTCTCGAGGAGGCCGACACCGTCCGTTTCGAGGACATGAGCGCCGACGCCGCGACGGCCCTCCTCCTGGTCGATGTGATCGGCTCGATGCGGATGTGCCACGCCGTGATCCCGCACATGCGTCGCGTCGGCCGCGGCGCCATCGTCAACTTCTCGAGCACCTACGGAAACGGCGTCAACCCCGAGAACGCGATCAACTGGGTGCCGGTCACCTACTGCGCCGCGAAGGGCGCCATCCGCGGCCTCACGGCGTCCCTGGCGCGCGACATCGCGCCCGTGATTCGCGTCAACGCGCTCGCGCCCGGCCCGATCTCCGGAAACTGGGAGCAGGAGTGGGGAGTCGCCCCGGAGCACATCGACGAGGCGAAGGCGATGAACCCGATGAAGCGCTTCGGCGACCCTCGCGAGATCGCCGAGACGGTGATGTTCCTCGCATCGGACGGGGCCGGCTACATCAACGGCCAGGTGATCCACGTCGAGGGCGGGTGGGTCCCGGCGGGGTAACGCTTGCGATCGGGGAGTCTGGCAGCTTGTGACATTTGACACTCGGACTGCGGTCTGAGAGGATCGGGGCGTAGCACGGAGCTCGGGTCCCGAGCCGAGACCTAGAATCTCGAGCGGGCGAGGAGGTCGACGATGCGAGTCGCAAGACTGCTGTCGTTGGCGGGGGCGATGCTCGTGCTGGTGGCGGCACCGAGCGTTGCGTCAGCCAACTCCCACACCTTCTGGAGGGCAAGCGCACCCAACCAGCTGTGGGTTGACCCCGGCGCTGGGGCGGCCGGGCTGAGTGTGCTGAGTGTCCCCAACATCGGTTGCACAGGCGTCGATATGAACGGCTTCTGCACCGGCGGCATCTATCCGTCGCTGCGAGGCGCGCGCTGGATCTGGAAGACCCACGAGACCGTGCTCGAGCAGAACACGAGCCCCTACGGCCCGGTGGTCTTCGTCCGGCGAGTCGACGTCCCCAGGAACGCCGACAACCCGATCCACGCGCAGATCCGGATCACCGCCGACAACGCCTATGACCTATTCGTCAACGGCGCACCGGTCGGCTCCGGGAACGACTGGACCGTGATCACCACATTCCAGCTCACGGGCGCGGCCAGCCTGCACCCGGGTGCCAACTGGCTGGTGATCCGGGTGACCAACTTCGCCGGGCCACCAGCGCCGTTCGAAAACCCGGCTGCGCTCCTGTACAAGCTTCGAGTCCACTACTCCACCTAGACCCTTCGGGGCAGGCCGGGGCCGGGGC
>JBOHBE010000457.1:0-7550 GCA_050698235.1 Gaiellales bacterium | reverse complement strand
CCGTGCAACGATGCAGCGGCGGCGCAGCGGCCCGACTGAAGAGGAAGGCAATGGCAAACAAGGCGACACAGGCGATCCTGCTCCAGGACGTCGAGAAGCTCGGCCGCAAGGGCGACGTGGTCCAGGTCGCCACCGGCTACATGCGCAACTTCCTCGGCCCGCGCAAGCTGGCCGAGGGGGCGACCGATGCCCGCGTCGCCGAGGTGCAGCGCCAGGCGGAGCAGCGCCGCCGTCACGAGGCCCAGAGCGACGACCAGGCCCGCGACATGGCCCACACGCTCAACCGCACGGTGCTGACCATCAAGCGACGGGCCGGCACCGAGGACCGGCTGTACGGGTCGGTCACGTCGACCGACATCTCCGACGCGATCTGGCAGGCCCGCCGGATCCGCATCGACCGGCGCAAGGTCGAGCTCGACGAGCCGATCAAGACGCTCGGCTCGCACCGCGTGCAGCTGACCGTGTACGGGGATGTCCGCGCCGTGCTCAAGGTGATGGTCGTGCCGGGCGGCGCCGACGAAGAGGGCGGCGTCGAGGCCTTCGAGGCCGAGCCGTCCGAGCCCATCGAGGGCGAGTTCTCGTAGCCACATGGCGGTCGCCGACAGGCCAGCCAACGTCCCACCCCAGGACATCGACGCGGAGGAGTCTGTCCTCGGCGCGATGCTGGTCTCGCAGAACGCGATCGCGATCGTCTCGGAGCTCCTGAAGCCCGAGGACTTCTACCGCCGCTCGCACGCCACCATCTACCGCACGATCCTCGAGATGTACGGCAAGGGCGAGGTCGTCGACTCGATCACGCTCACGAGCGGCCTCGACAACCGCGGCGTGCTCGACGACGTCGGCGGAAAGCCAGTCGTCCACACGCTGGCGGCGACCGTCCCGGCGGCGGCCAACGCCCGCCACTACGCCCAGATCGTCCGCGACACCGCGACGTACCGGGGCCTCATCCGCGCGGGCACCGACATCGCCTCGCTCGGCTTCGAGCACATCGGCGAGCCGCAGGAGCTCGTCGACCGGGCCGAGCAGATCGTCTTCTCGATCGGCGACCAGCGCATCTCGAGCGACTTCGAGCGCATCGACGGCCTGCTCAAGCAGTCGTTCGAACGGCTCGACGAGATCCAGAACTCGGACCATGACATCACCGGCGCGCCGTCGGGCTTCAAGGCGCTCGACGAGCTGACCGCCGGGTTCCAGAAGTCCAACCTCGTCGTCCTGGCCGCGCGGCCGGGCATGGGCAAGACGTCACTCGCGCTCAACATCGCCACCCACCTCGCCGTCCGCGAACAGATCCCCGTCGCGATCTTCTCGCTCGAAATGTCGCGCGAGGAGGTCACGACCCGCCTCATGTGCACCGAGGGCCGGGTCGACTCCAAGCGGCTCCGCGTCGGCAAGCTCTCGAAGGCCGACTGGAACAACCTCACCAACGCCTCCACGCGCCTCTACAACGCGCCGATCTTCGTCGACGACTCCGCCGGCGTCTCGCCGATCGAGATCAAGGCCAAGGCCCGCCGCCTGAAGGCCCGCCTCGACGGGCACCTCGGCCTGGTCGTCGTCGACTACCTCCAGCTGATGGGCGGCCAGACCAGGGTCGAGAACCGCGTCCAGGAGATCTCGCAGATCTCGCGCGCGCTCAAGCTGATCGCCCGCGACCTCGACGTGCCCGTCCTCGCTATCTCGCAGCTCTCCCGCGCGGTCGAGCAGCGCACCGACAAGCGCCCCGTCCTCTCCGACCTGCGCGAGTCGGGGTCTATCGAGCAGGACGCCGACCTCGTGATGTTCGTCTACCGCGACGACTACTACGACGACTCGAGCGACGACAAGGGCACCGCCGAGCTCATCCTCGCCAAGCACAGAAACGGGCCGATCGACAAGATCCGGCTCGCGTACATCGGGCGCTACACCAAGTTCGACAACCTGGCCCGCGGCGTCGAGCAGCAGGTGTAGCCCGATGCCGCTGACGGTCGTCGTTGGGGCGCAATGGGGCGACGAGGGCAAGGGCAAGGTCGTCGACCTCCTCGCCGAGCGCGCCGAGGTCGTCGCCCGCTACCAGGGCGGGAACAACGCCGGCCACACGCTCGTGATCGGCGACGAGACGTACAAGCTCCGCCTCGTCCCGAGCGGCATCCTCTACCCCGAGACGCTCTGCCTGCTCGGCAACGGCTGCGTGATCGATCCCGAGGTACTGATCGACGAGCTCGACGGGCTCATCGCCCGGGGCATCGACGTCGGCGGCCTGCGCATCTCCGGCAACGCCCACCTCATCATGCCGTGGCACCGGATCATCGACGCCGACTCCGAGTTGGCGCTCGGTCGGCTCCAGATCGGGACGACCCGGCGCGGCATCGGCCCGGCATACGCCGACAAGGCCCTCCGCGTCGGCATCCGCGTGCAGGACCTGCTCGACGAGAAGATCTTGCGGCTCAAGATCCAGACCGCGCTCTCGGTCAAGAACGAGCTCCTGCGAAAGCTCCACCACCACCGGCCGCTCGACAAGGAGGAGCTCACCGTCGCGATGCTGGGGTACGCCGAGCGCATCTGCCCCTTCATCTCCGACACCTCGCTCGATCTCGACCGCGCGCTCTCCGCGGGCCGCTCGGTGGTGGCCGAAGGTGCGCAGGCGACGCTCCTCGACATCGACCACGGCACCTATCCGTTCGTCACCTCGTCGAACCCGATCGCCGGAGGCGCGTGCACGGGCCTCGGCGTCGGCCCCACCCGGATCGACCGCGTCCTCGGCGTCACCAAGGCGTACCTGACGCGAGTCGGCGCCGGCCCGTTTCCGAGCGAGGCCGACGAGGAGGGCGGGGCGGCGATCCGCGAGCGCGGCGCCGAGTACGGGACAGTGACCGGCCGCGATCGCCGGTGCGGATGGCTCGACCTGGTCGGTCTTCGTTACGCGGCGCGCGTGAACGGCCTGACCGAGCTGGCCGTGACCAAGCTCGACGTCCTCTCGATGCTCGACTCGATCCCGGTGTGCACCGGATACCGCCTCTCCGACGGCTCGGTGACGACCGACTTCCCCTCCCACCAGACCGACTTCCACCACGCGACGCCGGTCTACCAGGAGCTCGACGGGTGGGGCAGCGACATCTCGTCGGTGACTACCTACAACGCCCTGCCGACAGCCGCCAAGACCTATCTCGAGCTCGTCGAGGCCGAGGTCGGCGTGCCGATCGCGATCGTCGGCACCGGCGCCCGGCGCGATCAGACGATCGTCGTGCGCGAGCTCCAGCCCGCGGCCTGACCTACGAGCGGATCCGCTCGCCCGCCGGGTCCCACAGCGGCTCGGCCGCGACCTCGGCTCCGACCCACTGGCCGAACACCTCGACCTCGACCGCCGTCCCCACCTCAGCGGCCGCCGCGGGCACGTAGGCGTAGGCGATCGACCTGCCGACCGCGAAGCCATAGCCGCCGCTCGTCACGCGACCGGCCACCTCGCCGCCGACCCTGACCGGCTCCTGCCCCAGGCACACGGCCTTCGGGTCGGCGAGGACGAGGCACGCGAGCCGCCGCTCGGGCGCACCCTCGCGGGCCCGAAGGAGCGCCTCGCGGCCGCGGAACTCGACGCCCTTGTCGGGCTTCACGGCGAACCCGAGGCCCGCCTCATCGGGCGTCTCCTCGGGCGTGATGTCGGCGCCCCACACGCGGTAGCCCTTCTCGACCCGGAGGGCGTCGATCGCGCGGTAGCCGCATGCGAGCATCCCGTGCTCGGCGCCCGCCGCCCAGAGGATGTCCCACAGGCCGGCGCCGTACTCAGCCGGGCAGTAGAGCTCCCATCCCAGCTCGCCGACGTACGTGACCCGGGCGGCGAGGCACGGGACGTTGCCGATCGAGATCTCGCGCGCCGTCATGTAGCGGAACGCCTCGTTCGAGAGGTCGGTCTTGGTCAGCGGCTGGACGATGTCGCGCGACCGCGGCCCCCAGATCCCCAGGCACGCCCAGGCGGACGTCACGTCGGCCACCTGCACCGACCCGTCGACAGGTGCGTGCTTCCTGATCCAGCCGAGGTCGTGGTTTCCGAACGCGGTGCCCGTGACGATCCGGAACCGGTCGGCGGCAAGCCGGGTGACCGTGAAGTCGCACTCGATCCCACCCCGCGAGTTCAGCATCTGGGTGTAGGTGATCGAGCCGACCTTCTTGTCGATGTCGTTCCCGCACATCCCCTGGAGGAACTCGACGGCGCCCGGCCCGGACACCTCGATCTTGGCGAACGAGCTCTCGTCGAAGAGGCCCGCTCGCTCGCGGGTCGCGACCGACTCGGCGTGGATCGCCGGCGACCAGTGCTGGCCCGCCCAGCCCGACGGCCGCAGGCCCTCGTCACCCTTGGCGGCGTTCGGCTCGAACCAGTTCGGCCGCTCCCACCCCGACTTCTCGCCGAAGACGGCGCCCAGCGCGGCCACCCGGTCGTAGGCCGGCGAGAGCCGAAGCGGCCGGCCGGCCTCGCGCTCGTGGTTGGGGTACTTGATGTCGTAGTAGGTCGCGTAGATCTCGGTCGCCCGGGCGAGCGTGAAGGCCTGGCTCCGGTACTGGCGGCCGAACCGGCGCGAGTCCATGTGCCACAGGTCGAGGCTCGGCTCGCCGTTCACGATCCACTCGGCCACCTGCCAGCCCATGCCGCCGGCCCCGGCCAGGCCGTGAGCGCAGAACCCGGCCGCGACCCAGAACCCCGGCACGTCCGACTCGCCGAGGATGAACTCGCCGTCGGGCGTGAACGCCTCGGGGCCGTTGAAGAGCTTTCGCACCTCGGCGGTCTCCATCGCCGGCACCCGCTCCACCGAGTTGGTGAGCAGCTCGTCGAAGCGCTCCCAGTCCTCGGGCAGGAGCTGCGCCTCGAAGCCGTCGGGGACGCCGTCGAGCGCCCACGCCGCCGGGTTTCGCTCGTAGCCGCCCATGATGAGGCCGCCCACCTCTGTCCGGAAGTAGATCAGCCGGTCGGGGTCGCGCAGCGTCGGCAGCGGCTCGAGCGCCGGGTCGAACGCCTCGGTCACCAGGAACTCGTGCGCGTACGGGATGATCGGCACCTCGACGCCGGCCATCCGCCCGATCTGCGGGGCGTACATGCCGCCGGCGTTCACGACCACGTCGGCGCGGATCGTCCCCGTGTCGGTCACGACGCCCCGGCAGCGGCCGCCCTCGACGGTCACGTCGAGCACGCGCGTCCGCTGCTCGATCTCGGCGCCGAGCCGGCGAGCGCCGTCAGCCAGTGCGAAGGTGAGCTGGCTGGGATCGAGGTAGCCGTCCTGCGGCAGGAACGCCGCGGCGACGACGCCGTCGGTTGACATCGGCGGGAAGAGCTCCTTCGCCTCGGCGGGCGAGACGATCTCGATCGGCAGGCCGAAGCTCTTCGCCCACCCGGCCTGGCGCTGGATCTCCTCGTAGCGCTCCTGCGACGACGCGAGCCGAAGGCCGCCGAGCTCGTGCCAGCCGGGATCCTTGCCGGTCTCGCGCGCCAGGTCGGCGTAGAGGCCGACCGAGTACTGCATCATCTTGGTCAGGCTGACGGTCGAGCGCAGCTGGCCGACGAGCCCCGCCGAGTGCCACGTCGAGCCGTGCGTCAAGCCGTACTGCTCGACGAGCACGACGTCCTTCCAGCCGAGCTTGGCGAGGTGGTAGAGGATCGAGCACCCGCCGACTCCGCCGCCGATGACCACCGCCCGGGCGTCGTCCCTCATGCGAACAACCCTCGCACGGTCGGTATAGACCAGTCAAGGCCGGCCACGACCGCCTCGGCCCCTGCGTCGAGAAGCCGGTCGGCCGACACCGTGGCGCCCACGCCGACGCATCGCATCCCGGCGGCGACGGCCGCCGTGACGCCGAAGTGGGTGTCC
Organism: Gaiellales bacterium; assembly: GCA_050698235.1. Taxonomy (GTDB): domain Bacteria; phylum Actinomycetota; class Thermoleophilia; order Gaiellales; family JAICJC01; genus JAICJC01. The sequence continues at coordinate 1,722 of JBOHBE010000457.1, read as the reverse complement.
TCGAACGACAGCGCGTCGGCGCCGCGGACGCCGAGCCGGTCGAGCGCGATCAGGTAGCCCTCCGGGTCGGGCTTCCCGCTTGCGACGTCGTTGGCCGTGACGACGGTCGCCATGAGCGGAAGCAGGCCGCTACCCGCCAACACGGGCTCGACCTCGGCCCGGACGGCGCCCGACGCGACCGCGACCGGCACCCGCTCGGCGATCTCGCGTACACATGCTGCGACCGGCGGGTGCACGGTCTCGCCGGTCCCGGCGCGGGCGAGGTAGAGCTCGGTGCGGCGGTCGAGCAAGCCCTGTGCGACGGCCGGATCGGGGCGGCCAGCGCCGGCAAGGACGCGCTCGACGATCTCGGGGTCGGAGTAGCCGGCGAACTCGCTGAAGTAGCGCTCCTCGGTGACCTCGATCCCGATCTCGCCGAAGATCACGGTGCAAAGCTCGGCGAGCAGCGGCTCGTCGTCGGAGACGGTGCCGTTGAAGTCGAAGACGACCGCCAGCAGCGGCTCGGGGACGCTCACCGGCTCTACGATAAGGCATGGGCACCGCCCTCCCCACCCGTGACCTCGACGGCCGCTGGCTCGTGCTCGACGAGCCGGCCGCCGACGCGTTCGATCAGATCGAGAGCTTCCTGGCCGCCCACCGCGGGCTGCCCGCCGACCTCTACCTCGGCTACGGCCTGGCCGGCGGCGGCCCACCCGAGCCGTGCCCGCTCCCGGCCGCCGCCTGCCGAATCGTCACGGGCGAGCGCGCGACATTGGGGTCTGACCCCGTTGTTGCGCGGTACACGGTGGGGGCGTGGGAGCGCACGTGGACGGCGGAGCAGCATCGCGCGGCGGTCGAAGAGGCGCGGGCCGCGATCGGGCGAGGCGACGTCTACCAGGTGAACCTCGTCCAGCACATGCGCGCGCCCTTCCAGGGCGACCCGGCCGGGGTCGAGCGCGCGCTCTCGCCGCTCGGGGCCGAGTTCGCGGGCGCGATGCACGGCGACGGCTGGTCGATCGTCTCGGCGACCCCGGAGCTCTTCCTGCGCACGCGCGGCGACCGGGTGTGGACGATGCCGATCAAGGGCACGCGCCCCGCCGACTCGACCGAGCCGATCGCCGCAAGCGGCAAGGACCGGGCCGAGCACGTGATGATCGTCGACCTCGAGCGAAACGACCTCGGCCGCGTCTGCGTGCCCGGATCGGTGCGGGTGAGCACGTTCCTCGAGGAGCGGCCAATGGCGGGCGTCCGCCACCTGGTCTCGACGGTCGAGGGGCGCCTGCGGCCCGGAGTCGGCACCGCCGAGCTCCTGCGGGCGACGTTCCCGGGCGGCTCGATCACGGGAGCCCCCAAGCTGGCGGCGATCGAGCACATCGCGCGGCTCGAGCCCGTCGGCCGGGGCGCCTCGATGGGCGCCATCGGGCGCGTCCACCCCAACGGCGACCTCGACCTGGGCCTCACGATCCGCACGTTCGCGATCGCGGCCGGCGAGATCCACCTCTGGGTCGGCGGAGGGATCGTGTGGGACTCCGACCCGGGCGAGGAGGTCGAGGAGTCGCTCGTGAAGGCGCGCCCGCTCCTGCGCCGGCTGTCAGCCGGCGCCGGCGATCCGCGCGACGGCGGCATGCGCATCGCGGCCCGCGGCTGACTCCCACCAGCGGGCGTGGCCGATGACGAACGTCTCCCAGGCCCAGTCGGCCTTCTCGCGGTCGCGCTCGACGCCCCAGTAGTAGTCGAGGAACG
>JBOHBE010000456.1:0-2693 GCA_050698235.1 Gaiellales bacterium | reverse complement strand
ACGAGCACGCGATGGTGGGGTCCGCCCCGCCGCGCAGCCCGCAGCCCGCGGGCGCCGAGGCGGTACCGCTGCCGGACGAGGAGCCGCCGCCAGCCGACGCCGTGGGCCGCGAGGGCTAGCAGGTGGCTGGCTATGCCGTCTCGGCGATCGATGACATGCCCGATGTCGCCACGTTCACCGATCCCGGCGACCCCGCGTGGAAGCCGATCCAGCACTACCTCGGCCTGACAGCGTTCGGCATCAACGCCTTCGTGGCCAAGGCCGACGGCGACACGATCGCCCCGCCCCACGACGAGGCGGACTTCGGCCAGGAGGAGGTCTACCTCGTCATGTCCGGGCACGCCCGCCTCACCGTCGGCGGTGACGAGGTCGACGCCCCGGCCGGCACCGTCGTGGCTGTGCGCGACCCCGCGCTGACCCGCTCGGTGGTCGCAGTCGATGCCGGGACGACCGTCCTCGCCGTGGGGTGCGCGCCAGGCTGTTTCCAGACGAGTTGGCGGCCGGTGCACTTCGAGGGGCTCGCCCGCCACCCGGCGGTCGAGGAGTAGACCGCTACCTACGGCCGGCCGCGGCGCGCAGAGCGGCCGGATCGGGCGGGATCACGAGCCGGGCCCGCGTGGGCCGGTAGCCGTTCGCGCAGATCATCGCGTCCGCCGCGAGCTCGAGCGCTTCGGTGACCGTCGCGCTCGAATCGGCGATGCAGATGTCGGCGAGCGTCTCGAGGTCGTACCCGCCCGCCTCGAGCTCGGCGCTCGCAAGCTGAAGCGCCTCGGCCTCGTCGAGCGTCGGGAGAACGAGCGTCGTGTCATCGCCGGAGCGGAACGCCTCTGCGTAGGCCCGCAGTGGCCCGGCCCACGTCTCTCGCACGGCCCAGTCGGCGGGGACGACGAAAACGAACCCGCGCCTATCCGGTACGGCGGTCGGTGCGATCGAGCGGATCGGCCGGCGATCGCGCAACGCCTCGATGCGAGCAGCGGCGACACGGCCCGCTCGCTCCCACATGAACCGCTCGGCCTGCTTGCGCGCGTGCGCAGCCCGCGGCGCCCGCTCGGCGGGATCCGCCGCAGCCCGGAGCGCGGCGACGAGCGCGTCCGGATCGGGCGCGAGCAGGAAGCCCTCGCCCGCCAGGGCGTACTCGGGCGGCAGCGACCCGTCCGGGAGCGGAACCCGGTGGGAGGGGACGCGCCAGCCGCACTCGGCCGGCACGAAGTCGTCGGTCGACCCACCGTTGGTCACGATCACCGGCCGCCCGCACGCCAGCGCCTCGAGCGCGGGCAGGCAGAAGCCCTCGCCGCGGTACGGCTGCACGAGCACGTCGCAGGCCCGGTAGAGCGCCGGGATCTCGTCGAACGAGAGGTCCTCGTCGAGCAGCACGAGCTCGGGCGAGCCGGGCACCGACTGGAAGGCGCGCACGGCGTCCTCGGCCGTCTGGCCCTTGTAGAACGTGCGCGAGCCGAACGCCTTCAGCACCAGGCACACGTCGTCGTCGCTCGTGAACGCGCGGCCGTAGGCCTCGAGCAGGATGTCGATCCCCTTGCGGTACGTCATCCCGCCCACAAAGAGCAGGACGGTCGATTTCTGAGTCGGAAGTGCCCGCGCCGGCCCCTCCGGCGTGAAGTGGCCCGGGTCGATGCCGTTCGGGACGACGTGGACGAGATCCGGCGCCACGCCCGACGCCACGAACGCCTCGCGGGCCGCCTGCGACGGCGCCCACACCTCGTCGACCTTCGTCCGTACGTCCTCGACCCAGCGCTTCGGGACGCGGCCGAACTCCCACGGCTGGTAGAGGACGAACGGGCCCGAGCTGGGCGGCTCGAAGCTCGGCGGCCAGTGCTGCGCGACGCCGACGGCGACGGTCGGGGACGACCCCATCTCCTGGATCGTCCGCTCGACCACGCCGCCTCCCCCCTCGATCGCACCCACGAGCGCGTCGTTCACCACGGCGAGCGAGTGGCCCGATCCGCCGTCGCCGCGCCAGACGCACGTGACCCCCCGCGAGCGCCGATGCCGCCAGCGCTCGATCGCCCCCTCCGTCAGCTCTGCCATCCGCCGTGCGATCGGCTCCGGCCCGAAGCGCTCGACAAGACCCGTCCGCCCCACGGCAGCCCTCGCCTCGACCTCAGCCCCGCCCCGGCGAACCTCGACCAGCGCCGCGGCGAGCGCCTCCCGGTCGGGGTGAAACCAGCGGTGGCCGCGATAGAACGGGGTGTGGCTCTGCGCGCTCTCGGCAACGTCGACGATCGCGCCATCGATGAGCCACGAGTTCGCGTCGTCCATGAACATCGTCGTGCCGCTCCAGCGGCTGCCGATCGTCGGAAGGCCCATCGCCATCGCCTCCATCCACGGCCGCCCCCAGCCCTCGCCGCGGCTCGCAAGCACGAACGCGTCGGCGCCCGCGTACAGCCTCGGCATGTCGGCAGTCGGCAGGAACCGCGTGTCGAGCAGGATCGGCGCCGTCGAGCGGCCGGCCAGGTACGCGTCGATGCGCCCGCGGATCTCGGCCTCGGGCACGTGCAGGCCCAGGCACTTGAGGACGAGGCACACGTCGTCATCGGGCGAGAACGCGTCGCACCAGGCGTCGAGCAGCACGTCCCAACCCTTGCGGTCGGTGAAGTCGAAGTTCGTGAGGAACGTGAAGCCGCGCGTGCCCTGCACCGCCAGCGGCTCGGTCTGCTCGCGGTCGAACAGGTCGA
>JBOHBE010000455.1:0-13315 GCA_050698235.1 Gaiellales bacterium | reverse complement strand
GCCAGGACGCCCGAGCCGACGTACGGGACGTCGAGCAGCTCGAGCATGCCCTGCACCGTCCCGTCCTCGCCGAACGGCCCGTGCAGCATCGGGATCACGACGTCGATCGGCCCGACCGCCCGCACCTTGCTGAGTGTGCCGCCGGCGCGGGGGATGACGGAGTTCGACGACGAGCCGGGGTCGAGCGCGAGCCGCTCGCCCTCCGCCGCCGGCTCCTCGAGCTGCCACGCGCCCTCGCGGCTGATCGTGACGCCGACGACGTCGTACTTGACCGGGTCGAGGGCCGCCGACACCGATTCCCCGGAGCCGATCGAGATCTCGTGCTCGGAGCTGCGACCGCCCGAGAGGACGATCACCCGGAGTGGGGCGACCTCGGTCACGTCGGCGGCGGGCTCACGCAGCTCGGGTCGGTCGGCCGGAACTTGAGGACGACGATGGTCACGAAGGTGCCCTGGTCGACCTGGGTCCCCGGCGTCGGGGCCTGCGACTGGATGGTGTTGTTGAGGGCCGGGTCGGTGCACTCCACGCCCTGCTTGATCGCCGCCTTGAGGCCGACGTCGTGCAGCGCCTTCACGGCGTCCTGCTTCGTCTCGCCCACGACCGGCGGCACCGTCACCTGCTGAGGCCCGGACGAGATGAGGATCGTCACCGCCGAGTTCTGCGGCGCCGTTGCACCCACCGCCGGGGTGGAGTTGAACGCCTTGCCCGCGGGCTGCTGGTCGCTCGGCTGATCCTGGCAGGTCGCGACCAGCGTCCTCTGCTTCATCTTGGCCGTCGCCTCGTCGCAGCTCAGGCCCGTGACGTCGGGAACCACAACGTTGCCCGTGGCCACGCGCAGCTGGATCGTCGTCCCCTGGGGCTCCTGCTCTCCGGCCTTGGGAGTCGTCCCGACCACGCGACCCGCGCCGACCTTCGCCGAGTCGACGTTGATCGGTGCCGGGTCGACCTGGAACCCCTTGCCCGTGAGGATGCCGGTCGCCTCCGAGACGAACTTGCCATGGACGTCCGGGACGGTGATCGCGTTCGGCCCGGCACCGATGAAGATCGTCACCGTCGAGTTCTTGTCGGCGCTCGATCCGACGCGCGGGTCGCTTCCGACGACGAGGCCCTTCTTCGCGAGCGACGACTCCTTGTCCTGGCACGTTCCCTTCAGCTGAGCGGCGGCGAGCTGCGCCTTCGCCGTGTCGCAGCTCCCGCTCAGCGTCGGCACGTCCACGCCCGAGCCCGAGAGCTGCTTGTAGACCACGTAACCGACCGCGGCGCTCACGATCAGGAGCACGAGGACGAGCAGCCACGGCAGGGCGCTGCGCCGGGGGCCGTCCCGCTCGGGCGGCGGAGTGGTGCCGCCGGGCGGAATGACGCTCGTCTGGGCGCCGGTGTACGCCTGGACGGCCTCGGCGCCGCCGGTCAAGACGCGGGTCGCCATCTGCGTGTCGCTCGAGACCGAGCCACCGTGACTCACCCTGCGAAGCTCCTCCGCCATCTGGCGGGCCGAGCGGTGCCGGAGCGCCGGATCCTTGGAGAGCGCTCGCATGACGACCTGCTCGAGGCCTTCCGAGACGAGCCTGTTCTGCTTTCGGATCGACGGCGGCGGGTCGGAGACCTGCTTCATAGCGATCTCGACGGCCGAGTCGCCCGTAAACGGCAGCTCGCCGGTCAGCATCTCGTAAAGCACGATCCCCATCGAGTAGAGGTCGGACTGCGGCCCGACATCGAGGCCGCGGGCCTGCTCCGGCGAGAGGTACTGGGCGGTACCGACGATCGAGCCCACCTCGGTCATCTGCTGGACGTTGGCGGCCCGCGCGATGCCGAAGTCCGTCACCTTGAGGCGGCCTTCGTCGGTCAGCACCATGTTGTGCGGCTTGATGTCGCGATGGACGACGCCCTGGCGGTGTGCGAACTCGAGCGCGTCGAGGGCCTGCGTGGCCCAGTTCACGACCTCGGCCTCAGGCAGCGGCGCCCGGCTCGTGATCTCGTCCTTCAGCGTCGGCCCGTTCAGGTACTCCATCGCGATGTAGGAGGTGCCCGACGCCTGGCCGCGGTCGTACACCGACACGATGTTGGGGTGCGAGAGGCCGGCCGCGGCCGTCGCCTCGCGCCGGAACCGCTCGACGAACGCCTCGTCCTGGGCGTAGCGCTCGGCCAGGATCTTGATCGCGACCTGCCGCCCGAGCGACTCGTCGCGCGCCAGGAACACGTCGGCCATGCCGCCGGTGCCGATCCGCTTCTCGATGCGGTATCGGCCGTCGAAGAGCTCACCGATGAGGGAGTCGAGCGCCATCAGTCCGCCTACTGTGCCACGCCCTGGCCGAGGTACGCCTCGATCACGGACGCCGCGATGGGTGCCGCGACCTGTCCGCCGAAGAGCGGAGTGTGCTCGACGACGACCGCCACGGCGATCTTCGGGTCGGTGACCGGGGCGAAGGCGATGAACCATGCGGTGTTCACTCCGGCGACTCCTGTCTCGGCCGTTCCGGTCTTCCCGGCGACGGTCAGGCCGTTGAGCTGGGCGGCGGTTCCGGTGCCTTCGTCCACCACCTTCTGCATCATCCCGGTCAGGTCCTGCGCCGCCTGGGGCGAGATCACGCGCTCGAGCGACTCGGGACGCTGCGTGTAGACGCGCCGCCCGCTCGGGCTCACGACCCGGTCGACCATGGTGGGCCGCATCCGCTCGCCGCCGTTTCCGATCGTCGCGGCCACTTCGGCCATCTGGAGCGGCGTCACCGCCAGGCGCTCCTGGCCGATCGCGACCCTCGCGACGTCGACCGGCGCCCCGGGCTTCAGCTGATGGCCCTTGTGGTAGAGGCCGGACGGGTTCATCTCGTCGGACGGGTAGGTGAGCGGCGGGTCCGAGAAGAACCCAAACCTGGTCATGTACCTCTCGAGCGTGGCCTGGCCGAGCTGCTGGCCGATCTGCGCGAAGGCGGTGTTGACCGAGAACGTGAGCGCGTCGGTGAGCGTGATGGGGCCGAAGCTCTCGGTGCCGGCGTTGCAGAGCGGCAGGCCCTGCACCGTGATGCAGTGGCCCTTGGCGTCGATCAGCGGCGATGTCGGGCCGTACCGTCCTGTGTCGAGAGCCGCTGCCGCGGTGATCGTCTTGAACGTCGATCCCGGCGCGTAGAGGCCCTGCGTGGCGCGGTTCAGGAGCGGCGCGCCGGGCGTCCTGGCCAGCTTCGGGAAGTTGCGCCCGACCTCCTCGGGCGAGAAGCTGGGCGAGGAGTACATCGCGAGCACCCGGCCGGTCGCGGGCTCGATCGCGACGACGGCGCCCACCTTGCCCGCCATGCCGGCCGCGGCGGCGCGCTGGGCGGGCACCGAGAGGCTCGTGACGACGTTGTCGCCCGTTACCGTCTCGCCCTGGATCTCGGACCCGATCCGCGAGACGACCGTTGCGAGGTCGCTGTTGGAGGCCGTCAGGTAGTCGTTCTCGGCCAGCTCGATGCCCGTCCGGCCGTTGCCGACGGTGTTGTATCCGACGGCATGGGCGAAGAGCGGCCCGTACGGGTAGTGGCGCAGGAACAGCGTGAGCCCGTTGCGGCGCTTCTCGTGGTTCGAGGCCAGGACGGTGCGGCCGTTAGAGGCGTATATCAGCCCGCGCTTGATCTGAAGCTGGCGGTACACGAGCCGGGCGTTGTCGCGCCGGGTCGCGAGCGAGTCGGCCGCCCAGATCTGCCAGTAGGCCGTCAGCGTGATGAGCAGCGCGAACGCGATGGCGAAGAGCCGAAAGAGCGAGGCGATCTGGCGGTTCATGCCCGCTCCGCGGCCCGGTTCGACACCATGAGGAGGAGCGCCAGCATCACGAAGTTCGAGACGATCGACGAGCCGCCGTAGCTCACGAACGGCAGCGTGATCCCGGTGAGCGGGATGAGGCGGATGATCCCGCCGACGATCAGGAACGCCTGGAGCCCGAACGCGAACGTGAGGCCGCAGGCCAGGAGCTTCGAGTAGCCGTCATCGGCGACAGCGGCGATCTTGAAGCCGCGGTAGCAGAAGAGCAGGTAGATGAGCAGGAGCCCGGCGGCGCCCGCAAGGCCCGTCTCGTCGGCCCAGGCGGCGTAGATGCCGTCCGTCTGGACCGCGGGGATGATCGTCTGGCCGTGGTTCAGCACCTGGAGGCTTCTCCCCAGGCCCGTCCCGAAGATGCCTCCGTCGGCGATCGCCTCGATCGACTGGATGATCTGGTAGCCGGTCGTGTGCGGGTGCGACCACGGGTCGATCCACACCTGAAACCGCTCGTGGACGTGGGCGACGTTGTGGTACACGGCCCACGACCCCGCCGCGAAGATGCCCAGCCCGAGGACGGTGTACAGGTGCCGCCCCGTCGCGACGTAGATCATCGACAGGTAGATCCCGAACAGGAGGAGCGCCGTCCCCAGGTCGTTCATGACGCCAAGGACGCCGAGCGAGATCACCGCCATGAGCGCGAGCGGTCCGAGGTGCCGCGCCGCGGGGATGCCGACGCCCAGCACCGTGCGATGCGCCATCGTCAGCACCTCTCGCCGGTCACGCAGGTAGCTGGCCAGGGCGATGACGAGCAGCAGCTTTGCGAACTCGCCTGGCTGCACCTGGACGCCGCCGAACCGAAGCCACAGCTTCGCGCCGTTGATGGTCGTCCCGATCGCCATGGTGACGACCAGGAGGCCGACCGCGGTGGTGGCGAGCAGGTACGTGTATGGCTCGAGGCGGCGATGGTCGCGCACGAGGAACACCATCCCCAGGAAGCCCAGCAGGCCGATCACGACCCAGACGGACTGGTCGCGCGCGAGCGTGGGGCTCAGCCGGTAGATCTCGGTCAGGCCGAGCGCGCAGAGGAGCGCCGCCAGCGGCAGGAGCCAAGGGTCGGCGTTCGGCAGGCCCGCGCGCACACCGATGTGCGCCAGGCCGAAGACGCCCAGGAACACGGCGGCGTAGGTCAGCGAGGCGCTCGAGATCTCGTTCTGCCGGGCCGTGTACACCGAGAGGAACCCGATTGCCGTGAGACCGCCGACCCAGCCCAGGTTCCAGAGCTCGCGCATGCGGGCCGACCTCACGGGCTTGCCACCTCGTACGGCCGCAGGACATGGTGCGCGCTCGAGTCGGAGCGGAGCTTGTGGTCGAAGAGCGTCTGGCGCTGGCTGGACGGGAGCGACGCGTAGCTCACCCGCGACTCGTAGACGACGTGGTACAGGTTGACGCCGAACGGCAGCTCGACCGGCACGCCCTGATAGATCGCGACGCGGCCGGTCGACGTGTCGGCCCCGATGAAGTGGCTCGAGCGCAGGCCGATCGCGCCCGCGATGGCCAGGAGGAAGACCAGGACGACCGCCGACGCCCCGATCGCGGCCCGCTTGAGGCCGCTGCGCGATCGGCTCTGCGGCCGCTGCGACCGCCCGGGCGTCGGCTCCTCGTCGATGTCGGCCGGAAGGACGCGCCGGACGACACCGCTCGACGTGACGTCCTCGGCGACGTCGGCGACTCCGGCCTCACCGAAGCGGACGACGACCGCGGTGACGTTGTCCTCGCCGCCGGCGCGGAGCGCCGCGCGCACCAGCCGGCGGGCGATGTCGGCCGCCTCGGTCGGAGTGGCGAGCGCGGCCGCGATGTCCTGTTCCGAGATCATCGTGTTCAGCCCGTCGGTGCACAGGAGCAGCACGTCGCCGGGCTTCGTCTCGAGCGAGAAGGTGTCGATCTGCACCTCCTCGTCGGTGCCGAGCGCGCGCGTGATCACGCTGCGCTGGGGGTGCTGCTCGGCCTCGGCCTCGGACAGCTCGCCCTGGCGCACGAGCTCGTGAACCAGCGAGTGGTCCTCCGAGAGCCGCTGGAGGGCGCCGTCGCGCAGAAGGTAGGCGCGGCTGTCGCCGACGTGGGCGAACGACACGACGCCGTTGTCCCCGACCAGCGCCGCCGTGACGGTCGTGCCCATGCCGGACGCCTCGGCGTCGGTGCGGGACCGCTCCCAGATCCGGCGGTTCGCGACGCCGATCGTCGCCCGGAGGGCCTCCTCGCCCTGATGCTCGATCAGGTCGAGCTCTGCGAACGCCTCGGCGCACATGCGCGACGCGAGCTCGCCGGCGAGCGCCCCGCCCATGCCGTCGGCGACCATGAAGAGCGGCGAGCGCAGGAGGAACGAGTCCTCGTTGGATCGGCGGACGTTCCCGGTCTGTGTCAGGCCGGCCGAATCGACGACGTGCGCCGTCACTCGCCGGCCCGGTACTCGAGCTGCGTCTGGCCGATCGTGACGACGTCGCCGGTCTGGAGCACCCGCCGGCCCGACACCCGGTCGCCGTTCACGAATGTCCCGTTGGTCGAGCTCAGATCCTCGACCACGTCCCCGTCCTGGCCGTGGGCGAACCGGGCATGGCGGCCGGAAGCATACCCATCGGCCCCGAGCGGAATATCGAGGGCTTCGTCGCGTCCGGCGACCAGGTCGCGGCCCATATCGATCTCGGTGCCCTCGGGCAGCTCGGGGCTCGCGACGACGCGAAGCCGCGGCCGCCGCCGGGGCGGTGTGTCGAGCGCCGCCGGCCGCTTGGCGGGCGTCAGCACCATGCTCTCCTGTCCGACGGCGATGTCGCGCGACGCGACCCGGATCACGCGCCAGACGAACAGGTACAGAAGGACGACGAACGCGACCTTGAGCGCGAGCAGGAGCTGTTCAACCAACGCGGCGCTCGAACGTGATCCGGGTTGTTCCGACCCCGATCACGTCGCCGTTCATCAGCGAGGTCTCGGTCACCCGCTGGCCGTTCACCTCGGTTCCGTTCGTCGATCCCAGGTCGACCAGCGAGAACCCCCGCCCGACGCGGCGGACCTCGGCGTGGCGGCGCGACACGTTGGGGTCGCCGACCACGATGTCGCAGTCGCTCGAGCGGCCGATCACGACCGTCGGCCCGTCGAGGTTGCGCTCGCGGCCGTCCCACATGAGCACGGCCACATCGGCGGGCGCCTTCGCAGGCTCCGGCTCCGGCTCCGGCTCAGGCTCGGGCGTCGGGTCGGCGGCGTAGACCATCGTTGCGCCCGGCGGTGCTGCCGGGACGTCGGGAGCCAGCGGCGGGATCGGAGTCGCGATCGGCACCACGGGCGGCGGCGGTGCCGGCGCCGCTTCGCTTGCGGGCGGGCTTTCGAGCTGCTCCTCGTCGTCGCCCGTCTCGACGGCGATCCCGAACATCCCGACGTGCAAGTCGTCCTCGGTCTCGAGCGCGACGACCGGGCGGGTCGCGGTCGTGTAGCCCTCGCGGCGGGCGTGCTCGACGAGGTACTCCTCGAGCTCCGTGCACATCTGGGCCTCGTAGGCGGTGAACTGCTCGCGGTCGGCCGGGTTCAGGTAGATCGTGTAATTGCTCGGCACGTAGACCCGGTGGATCGAGATGGTGCGGTGGTCGTCCATCTCCTTTGCCAGCTTGCGCGCGAGCTCGACCGGCTGAACGGAGGATCGGAACGTCCGGCCGAAGACGCCTTCGACCACGCCGCCGATCTTCCGCTCGATGTTCCGGAATACGCTCACGGTTCGTAGCGCCGGGGCAGCGTCTCTGGTGGTCAACGTGCCGTCAGCGGCCGCTGGAGCCGCGGGCCGGCGAGCGCCCAGGCGACCGGCAGTATACCCACGAGCGTCGCGGCGACCGCCGCTCCGGGAGCCGCTCCCGGACGCTCTCCGAGCAGGTGCGGTGCGGCTGCGACGGCCAGGCCGAACCCGATCCCCCAAAGGACGACGGCCTGGACGCGGCGCGACTCGTCGAGCCGCCAGGCGACCGGGAGGAGCACGGCGGCGATCACCATCGCCACGGTGATCGCGATCACCGTGGGCGCCCGGCCGAGCGCAGTCGCGTAGGCCATCGGGCTCGATGCCGCCGGGAGCACCCGCGCGGCAGGGCCCGGCAGCCAGCCTCCGGCCACCGCCGCCACCACAGCTCCGGCAGCCGCCTCGGCGGCCCGCCTGCGCGGCGTCGGCGCACTCGCCGCGACCAGCACGTACGCCGGCCCGAGGCCCATCAGGGCAAGCGGGATCGCCGCGAGCGGCGCCAGGAGCCGGGACGTGCCGCCCCAGCGCGTCCCCGCCCAGATCCAGGTCCCACACAGCCCCGCCCACACGATGCCCGCCGCCTCCGCGTAGTTCCAGAAGGCCGGGATGCATATGAGGCCCGCGAACGACACCGCCGCGACCGGACTCCGGTACGCGAGGAAGCCCGTGAGGGCCGCCAGCGGGAGCGACCACGACGCGGGATAGACCGGGAACGCGACCAGCACCCAGGCCACGGCCAGCGCCGAGAGCAGCGCGGCGGCGGGCCGGATGGCACGGCGGAAGCGGGGGAGTGCCATTTGGCCGTGGTCGCGAGTGCCAATTGGCCGCCGCCCGCTCAGAGGCGCCTTGGCCTTGGCCTCGCCCGGCTCCGCCTCGGCCTCGGCGAGCCCGCGCAGCAGCCGGTCGCGCATCTCGCTCGCGTCGGGCCGCCGTGACGGGTCGTGCGAGAGCGCGCGATCGATGGCCCGGCAGACGCCCTTTGGCAGGTCGGGCCGGACGGCCGCGAGCGGCTCGGCGCCCGCTGCAAGCTTCTCGAGGAGCTGGGTGAGCGTCTTTGCCTTGTACGGGTTCGTCCCGGTGAGCTGCGTGTAGAGCGTGAGCCCTGCCGCCCAGACATCGGTCGCACCGGTGGCCTGCGTGCCCGCGGCCTGTTCGGGCGACATGTACGAGAGCGTCCCGAGCACGCGCTCGTCGACGGTCTGGTCGCGCGAGTCCTCGTCGCTTGCGATGCCGAAGTCGGTGAGGGTGACGGTGCCGTCGCGCGCCACGAGGATGTTGGCGGGCTTGACGTCGCGGTGCACGATCCCTCGCGAGTGCGCGTAGGCGAGCGCGTCACACACCGCGGCGATCGCGCGCACGGCCTGGTCGTCGGCGAGTCCGCTCCTGTCGAGGCGCTCCCCCTCGACGAGCTGCGACACGAGATACACGTGGTCGTCGTCGTTCTCGACGCCGAGCACGGTGTGGATGTTGGGGTGGTCGAGCTTTCGGGCCGTGCGAGCCTCGCGGTCCGCCCGCGGGGCGAGGCCCTCGCGCCGGCTGAAGACCTTCACCGCGACCCGTTCGCCCCCGTCGGCGCTCGCGCCGTAGACGGTGCCGAATCCGCCCCGTCCGAGCTCCTCCTCGATCGTGTAGCGGTCCGCCACCAGGCGTCCGGTGAGGGGTGGGGTCAGGGTCGCTCGGGCGGGCTCTGCCACGGTGCGCATGAGATTGGCCGGAGACCACGAGACTCCTGCAAATCCAGTATCCGGGCAAGCTGATAGGGTCCGGCCCGTGGCGCCCGACGACTTCTTCGACTCCGATTGGGAGGAGACGGGCGGGACGCAGGACACGGCCGTCACCCGCCCCTCCGGCGGCGGCCAGGACCCTGAACAGACGCCGCCGCCGCGCCGGCCGCGCGAGGAGCGCGCACCCCCTCGGAAGCGGCCGTCGATCGGCCAACTCAAGGGTGGGAACCTGCCGCCGCTCCAGTACCAGCGCCTGGCAGGCCTTGCCATCGGCATCCTGGTGGTCGTCGTCGTGCTCGTGCTGGTCGCGCGCAGCTGCTCTGGAAGCTCCTCCCAGGGCAAGAACGTCGACTACTTCAACGAGGTCAAGGCAAAGGCGCTCACGCCGTCGAGCGTCATCGCGTCGGACTTCCACAAGACGCTCAACCTGGCATCGGGCACCAAGCTCGAGGTGGTGAAGGGGCAGTTCGCCTCCCAGGCCGCCGCGATGCGAAAGGCCGCCGACGGCGCCGCCTCGGTCACCCCGACCAAAGAGCTCGAGCCGTTCCAACCCGCCCTGCTCCAGTCCCTCCAGTACCGCGTCCTGGGACTCCAGTGCATGTCGGATCACATCGGAGAGGCGTGGAAGCGCAAGCACCCGGCCGGCGTGGGCCGGATCCTGTCGCCGTGCATGCAGCGGCTGCTCGCCTCCGACATCGTCTATTCCGACTCGTTCTCGACGCCCGCCTCGAACGCCCTCAAGGGCCTGGGGGTGCAGGTGCCCGCGTCGACGTTCCTCGACCCCGGGGATATCAACCTCGTGACGCCGGCCGGCATTGGAGCGGCGATCACCCGGCTCAAGCCCAGCGCCGTCCACGGATTGCACGGACTCGGGATCGACTCGACCGTGGCGCTGCCGGCGGGGACGACGCTCCAGACCGGCTCGTCTCAGGTCAACGAGCTCACCGGGGACGACAAGTTGGTCATCGTCGTCTCTGCCAAGAACTTCGGGAACTTCCGCGAGGTCAGCGTGCCCGTCACGCTCACGCTCACGCACGCCGGCTCGCCCAAGATCACGCGATCGGGCACGATCGCCTCGATCGACAAGGGCGCGGTCGAGACCGTGCGGTTCGATGACCTGTTCAAGAACGCATCGACGCAGCCGGAGTTCACGCAGCGCTACAAGATGACCGTGAGCGTCGCCAAGGTCCCCGGCGAGAGCGTTCTCTCGAACAACACGCGGACGTACCTGGTCCAGTTCCGCCTGCCGTCGTGACCACGGCCGACACCGCCCTCGACGTCGCGATCGGCGCTGCGGTCGCAGCCGGCGTGCTGCTCCTGACGACCGGCTACCTATGGCTCCAGGTGCGCCGCATGCGCCGCGCGCAGAAGGTCGTGATCGGGTCGAAGAGCGCCGACATCGTCGAGTACGCGATGTCGCTCCTGGCCCGCGTGGAGCAGGCCGAGGGTTCCGCCGCAGCGGCGCAATCGGCGGTGCGGTCGCTGACCGAGCGCGTCGACGGCTGCTTCGAACGCCGGGCCCTCCTGCGGTACGATGCCCTCGAGGGCGCGGGCGCCAAGCAGTCGGTCACGATCGCGCTTATGGACGCGTCACGGTCGGGCTTCGTGCTCTCGGCGATCCAGGGTCGCGACTATGCGCGCATCTACATCAAGGACGTCCGAAACGGGCTCAGCGATGTCGAGCTCTCGCCCGAGGAGAAGAAGGTCCTCGCCGAAGCGACAGGCTGATGCCTGAGGTCACCGTCCGCCCGTTCCGCGAATCCGACTCGCCCGCCCTCAAGCGCCTGGCCGGCGAGGCATCGACCGAGGCTGCGCTCGTGCCTCCCGCTCCCCGCCGCGATGTGGTCTTCGTCGCCGAGGTGGAGGGCCATCCGGCCGGCTACATGGCGCTACGCGAGGACGGCGGCGCGCTGGTGGTCGACCAGATCGTCGTCGCCCCGGCCGACCAGGGCCGCCACGTCGGCAACCGTCTGCTCGACTGGGCCGAGGGGTACGGCACGAGCCGCGGGAAGGACCGGGTGTGCATTCCCGCCGCCGGCTCCGACCGGCGGGCCCGCGACTTCTACGCACGCCGCGGCTATCTCGACGCCGACGGGTCGCTCGTCCGCGAGATTCCGCGCGTCGACGGCTGACCGAGGGCGGCTCCGTCCGGACCGGCCCCGATACTTGGCCATCCGCGGCGTCGGTGATCACTGGACCTCGACCCCCGTGTCGGCACCGTCCGGCAGCGCATCGGCGACGGCCGACGGCCCTCAGCAGTGGCACGCATGGATCCCGCGGACGCGCGGCGCCGGAGTCCGGGCCGACGTGACCGCCACGCGCACTTCGATCCCCACCGCGGTCTCGACGCACACCAGCGGTGGATAAAGCCCACCCGGCATCTTCTCCACATCTTCACCGCATGGCGGGTACGGTGGTTACATGGCGAAGCTCAGGCTGACTCCGCAGGCGCGTGGGTTCTACCCGCTGTTCGACAGGGCCGCGACGAACCTCGTTTCGACGTCGCAGCTCCTGCTTGACCTGCTCGAGCACTACCCCGACCGGCGGGCGCTCGTCGAGGAGATCAAGGATCGCGAGCACGAGGGTGACCGGGTCACCCACGAGATCGTCCAGCTCGTCAACAAGACATTCGTGACGCCGATCGACCGCGAGGACATCTACAACCTCGCCACCGTCCTCGACGACATCTGCGACTTCATGGATCAGGTGGCTGACGAGCTGAACCTCTACGGAGTCGAGGAGGTGCCGCCCGAGGCCATCGAGCAGGCCGGGGTGATCCTCCGCGCGGTGTCCAAAATCGCCGACGCCGTCCACGGGCTCGACGGCCTGAAGGACATCAGCCACCACCTGATCGACGTGCATACGCTCGAGGATGAGGCCGACCGGATCGTGCGCTCGGCGACCGCGCGCCTCTTCCGCGATGGGCTCGATCCGCTCGTGGTCATCCGGTGGAAGGACATCCACCACGACCTCGAGCAGGCCGTCGACAGCTGCGAGAAGGCCGCCCACGTCCTGGAGAGCATCTACCTCAAGAACCGATGAGCGACGGCCTTCTGGTCGTGATCGTCCTCGTCGCGCTCGGCTTCGACTTCACGAACGGCTTCCACGACACGGCGAACGCCGTCGCAACGTCGGTCTCGACGCGCGCCCTGTCGCCCCGGGTCGCCGTGGCGATCGCCGCGATCATGAACTTCGTGGGGGCGTTCACGTCGACCAAGGTGGCGCAGACCGTCGGCGACGGGCTCATCAACACCGATCAGGGGCGCGTCACCGGTCACCTGATCCTGGCCGCGCTCTTCGGCGCGATCGCCTGGAACCTCTTCACGTGGAGGCTCGGCCTGCCGTCGTCGTCGTCGCACGCGCTCGTCGGCGGCCTGGTCGGCGCGGCGCTGGCCGCAGGCGGCCCCGATCCTGTGCAGTGGGACGGGATCTGGAACAAGGTCGTGTGGCCGGGCCTCGCGAGCCCGGTCATCGGCTTTGTGATCGCCGGGGCGATCATGGTGGGGATCCTCTGGCTCTTCCGGCGCGTGCGGCCCGCGCCGCTCAACCGCGGCTTCCGGCTGGCGCAGGTCGCCTCGGGCAGCTTCATGGCGTTCGCCCACGGGACGAACGACGCCCAGAAGACGATGGGCGTGATCGTACTGACGCTGGTCGCAAGCGACCGCCTTGCCCCCGACGCCGGCGTGCCCACGTGGGTGAAGGTGACCTGCGCCGTCGCCGTCGCGCTCGGCACCTGGTCGGGCGGCTGGCGCGTGATCCGCACGCTCGGCACGAAGGTGACCGACGTCACCGCCCCGCAGGGGTTCTCAGCCGAGACCGCCAGCTCAACCACCATCCTGGCGTCCTCCTATTTCGGCTTCTCGCTCTCGACGACGCAGGTCGTGTCCGGCGGAGTCATGGGTACGGGGCTGGCCCGCCCGGGTCACGCCGTCAACTGGCCCGTGGTCAAGCGCATGGTCTCGGCCTGGCTGGTCACTCTCCCGGCAGCCGGCCTGGTAGGCGCCGTTTCGGAAGAGATCGTCGACCACTCGCCGTCGGACGCCGTGGGCTGCTTCTTCGTCGCCCTTGTCGCCAGCCTCGTGCTCGCCTACAT
>JBOHBE010000454.1:0-2094 GCA_050698235.1 Gaiellales bacterium | reverse complement strand
GGCGGTCTCGGTCTGGATCTCGCCGATCAGCGCGGCGATGTTCTCCGCGGCCGACTTCGAGCCTTCCGCGAGCTTCCTGACCTCCTCGGCGACGACTGCGAAGCCGCGGCCCTGCTCGCCTGCGCGGGCGGCCTCGACGGCGGCGTTGAGCGCCAGGAGATTGGTCTGGGCGGCGATGGTCGAGATGGTCTCGACGATGCCGTCGATCTGCTCGCTGCGGTTGGTGAGGCCCTCCATGACCTGCGCCAGATCGGCCGAGGCGTCGGCGAGCGTCCGCATCGCTGCGGTTGCCTGGCCGGCGGCCTCGACGCCCTCGTGGGCGACCTTGCTGGTCTGGGCGGCGGCCTGTGTCGTCTCGTTGGCCGACGTCCGGGTCTCCTCGATCATGCGTGCCTGGCGCTCGGCTCCGGCGGCGACGTCGCCGACGGCGTTTGCGATCTCCTCGACGGCGCGACCGGCCTCGTTCGACGAGGTCGCCATCTGCTCGGACGAGGTGGTCAGGCGGTTGGTCGCGGCCGACACCTCGGCGAGCACGGCCGAGACGTTCCGGGTCATGCGGTTGAAGGCGAGGCCCAGCGCATCGTGCTCGGAGCGCAGCTCGACGCTGTGCGAGAGGTCGCGGTCTGCGATCTGCTCGGCGGCGGCCACCATCTCCCGCAGGTAGCTCTGCATCTCGGCGAAGGCCGTCCCCAGCGCGTCGTTGTCGGATTTCGGCGTGACCTGCGACGAGACGTCGCCGTGGCTGATCATCTGCGCCGACGCTGCGATGTCGCGCAGCGAGTCCAGCATCCCGGAGAACGCCTGCCCGATCTGATCCTTGTCGGACGCCACGTGGATCTGCGACGTCAGGTCGCCGTCGGCGATCTTGGACACGACGTCGGCGAACTCGACGCGCTTCTGGCGCATCGCGTTGTAGGCCTCGATCGACGACTGGGCCTTCTCGAGCATCATGTTGAACGTGCCGGCGATCTGCGCGATCTCGTCCGTGCCGCTCGCGTCGGCGGGCGTCGTGACGGGCACGACCTCGATCGTGAGGTCACCTTCGCTCGCCATCGCTGTGAGGGCGTGCTCGGTATCGCTCAGGCAGTTCTCGGCCAGGCTGTTGAGGCGCGCCTGGATCGGCTTCAGCCCGCCGGCGATCCGGCGTGTGAGGAGCACCGCGATGCCCAGGGCGAGCGCCACTGCGATCGCGATGAAGACGCCCATCAGCACCTCAGCCTGACGCTCGCCCGACGCCTTCGCTCGCCCGGCCGTGGCCTCGAGTTGCGTGGCGTAGGTGTCGAGCGCGGTGGAGAGGTTGTCGCCGGCCGTGTTGGCCGCGCCGTTCGCCAGGGCGACCGCCCCGTGCTTGTCGCCCGACGTCCAGAGGTCGATCACCCTCTGGTCGAGGGCGCCCCACTTGGCGCGTGCAGCCGTGATCCGCGCGATGGCCGCCTTGTCCGCGGCCGATGTCGACCGTGCCTTCAGCTTCGCGAACTCCTTGTCGTACGCCGCCTTGTCGCTCGCGTGCATGTCCGAGCCGTCGGCGTTCTTGATGCCGTGGCCGATCGCGGCGCTCTGCGACTGCGAGACGCGCATGTTGTAGGCCCACTTGGAGGTGGCCTCGGCGATGACGGCCTGCTCGTAGCCGTTGCGGACGGTGCCGCTCACGGACAGCATGCTCATCCAGCCGACGGCGACGGCGACGAGCAGCGCTGCCGAGACGATGGCAAATCCTGCGTAGAGCTTCGAGCGGATTGAGAGGCGGTTCAGAAGTTGCATAGCGATGACTCCGGGGTCTGTGGGGCGACAGTCCGGTAGTCGCGCCCGTCCGGCCAGTGTTGAGGCATCTCCGGGGCGATTCACCCCTCCGCGGAGGCCCGACCACCCGTTTCGGCGAGGGCGCTGTCAGTGGTTTCCACGGACGGGCAGCAGGGCGCGGGCGAGCGGCCGTTCGTGGTTCCCACGCATTTCTGCAACAAGTGCCGTTGCAGTCGTTCCATTCCGGGAACCTGTCGAGTACGTTGAGACCGAGACCCGGGGCGGCCGGGCCGAGAAGCGAATAGAGACCCAGTGCCGCCGTCGCCGCGTCCCCCGCGCACCCCGGCCGTGACC
>JBOHBE010000453.1:0-10164 GCA_050698235.1 Gaiellales bacterium | reverse complement strand
CAGGATGACATCGTGAACGCGTTGCCCGGTGGCGCTCATCTGAATCGTCCGTAGCTTACGCGGGAGTTGGCCGGACCACTAATACGGAGCACCCGGCGCGGTGGGCGGCGCGCTCGCTGACGCTTCCGAGCGCGCGCACGCCGTGAAGGCCCCGGCTTCCCAGCACCAGCAGATCGGCGTCGACGTCCGAGAACGCGTCGACCGGGTCGCGCGTGTCATCCGTCAGCGGGAACCCGCCCGAGTCGGTGACGATCGAGCGCACCTCGCCGTAGTCGACCGCAGCGCCGCCCATCGCGACGAGCCCGCGGAGGGTCGCACCCGTCCGCTCGGCGATCGCCGCCGCGTGCCCGGCCGCCTCGCGCGACTGGGCCGATCCGTCGAGGCCGACGACGATCGAGCGCGGGAACCCGTCCTCGCGTCCCGGGCGCGTGAGCAGGACGGAGCACGCCGCGCAGTGAACGAGCGCCGTCGCGACGCTTCCGATCAGGATGCCCGGCATGCGCCGGTGGCCGTGGCTGCCGACGGCGACGACCGTCGCGTTTCGGACCTTCGCCTCGACGACCGACAGCGGAGCGGGCGGCCCCGTTACGACGCCCGACTGCACGCTCAGGTGCTCGGGTAGCTCCTGCCGTGCTCTCTCGATGCCGGCCGTGATCGCCTCGCGCGGAACCTTCGTGGCGTGCGCGATCGGGATCGCCGGCCAGCCGATCGAGACGCCGGCATCCTCGTTCGCCACCCCGAACAGCATGACCTCGGCGCCTTCCGGCGCAAGCCGCGCGACCTGACGCACCGTCTCGATGCTCGCGTCCGAGCCGTCGATCCCGCATGCGACGCGGGCGAAGACATCGCTCGTCTCGGGGTCGCGTGCGGTGGTCATGCGCCGCCCTTCCTGGAGTCGCCGGGGTCGCGCACGACCACGACCGGGCACAGGGCGTGCTGGAGCACGCCCAGAGTGGTGCTTCCGAAGATCAGCGACATCATCGCTCCCCATCCGTGCGAGCCGAGGACGACCATGCTCGCCGCCCGGCGCTCCGCCGTTTCACAGATACCCTGCACCGCCGGCCCCTTGGCGACGATGGATTCCGCCTCCACGCCGGCGCTCGCCGACCGAGCGGCCGCAGCCGCGAGCGTCTCCTCGGCCCACGTTCGCTCGGTGTCGAGAAACTCCGGGTCGAGCGATTCGGGAAGCGGCACTCCGAAGCTCCCGCGGAGCGGCGCCCAGACGCACACGAACGCCGCCGAGATGCCGCGTGCACGCGCGAGCTCGAGCCCAAGCGCCTCCGCCGCTCGGGCGGGGGCGGACCCGTCGGTTGCGATCAGGATCATGGCGTGACTGTCCGGTCATGCCTCGGGGTGGGCCCACCCTTTCGGGACAGACCCAGCCGTCGGTTGCTCTGTCAGTTGACGGCCGCGGCCTCTCGCGCCGAACCGGCCGCATCGCTGCGGCTGGCCATGTCAGGCACCACCAGCACGGGGCAGCTTGCGAGGTGGAGAAGACGCTGGGCGACGCTCCCGAGGAACACGCCGGCGAGCGCCGTGTGACCTCGAGTGCCCGTCACGATGACGTCGGCCGATTCCTTCTCGGCGGCGTCGGCGATGATGTGCGCCGGGCCTCCGGTCATCGAGCTCGTGACCTGGAGCTCGGCCTTGATGCCGTCGTCGTTGAACTGCTTGATCTGCCCGCGTACCTTGGTGAGGATCTCGTCCTCGTCGACGTGGACAGGCCCCGCAGCTCTGCCGGCCATGATCTCCTTCACATGGACGGCGACGATCCGGCTCCCGGACTCTTTCGCCAAGCGGCCGGCGTAGTCGACCGCTCGGTCCGATGCCTGCGAGCCGTCGATCGCCAATACGATGGTCCCAAACATCGCGCACCTCCTGTGCTCGTCGGGTTGGGTGGCACTAGTGTTGGCGCCCTAGCAAACGTCCGCATCAGGGCACCCGCGGATTGCGATTGCGGGAATCCCGTATTCTCCCACTGTGAGCGCCACGGCGCCAGACGATCGTCTCCAGGCGGTACTCGACGCGGGCGTGGCGATCGCCGGTGGACTCGAGCTTGAGCAGATCCTGCCTCGTCTCGTGCAGTTCGCCTGCGATCTGACCGGGGCGCGGTACGGGGCGATCGGCGTGCTCGACGAGCCGGGTAACAAGCTGGCCCAGTTCATCACGGCCGGTCTCGGCGACGACGAGCGCGCCGCCATCGGCGACCTCCCGACCGGCAGGGGGATCCTGGGGGTGCTCATCACCGACGCCCGGCCACTTCGGCTTTCGGACCTCGGCTCCGACCCGCGCTCTGTCGGCTTCCCGCCGAACCACCCGCCGATGCGGACGTTCCTCGGGGTGCCGGTGATCGCAGGCGGCAGCGTCTTCGGGAACCTGTACCTCACCGAGAAGCGCGACGGCGGTGACTTCACCGAGGCCGACGAGGCCGTGGCCATCATGCTGGCGGCCCAGGCGGGGGCAGCCATCCAGAACGCGCGACTGTTCGCGGACGCCCGCACCCACGCCGATGCGCTCGAACGGGCCTGGACGGAGCTCTCGTCGGTCGACGAGCTGCTCGGCGCGATCCTGAGCGGCGGATCTCGCGACGACGTCCTCCAGCTCCTGGCCGAGCAGGCCGTCAGGGTCGTGCCGTCCGCCGTGATCGGCATCGCCCTGCCGGAGGAGGACCGCACGATGCTCCGCTACGTCGCAGCGGCCGGCGAGCACGGCGAGCGCCTGCGCCGGCACGCCGTGCCGGTCGCCGGGTCGAAGGTCGGGGCGGCGCTGCTCGCGCGGCGCGTCGTCAGGGTCGACGACCTCCAGGCCGACCCGGATGCCTACGCGCCCACCGGCCGGGTCGCAGGCGTGCGCGCGCTCCTGATCGTGCCGATCGTCCGCCGGTTCGAGGCGGTGGGCGTCATCGTCGCCGGCGATCGCTCGACGCCGGAGGCGCTGGCGGGCGACGACGAGCGCCT
Source organism: Gaiellales bacterium (assembly GCA_050698235.1). GTDB lineage: Bacteria > Actinomycetota > Thermoleophilia > Gaiellales > JAICJC01 > JAICJC01. The sequence continues at coordinate 7,207 of JBOHBE010000453.1, read as the reverse complement.
CCTCCAGGCCTACGCCACGCGGACCGTGCTCGTCCTCGAGCTGAACCAGGCGCTCTCCGCCGAGCGCAACCGGGCCGACGCCGTCGAGCGGCTCGTCGCATCCGAGATCCGCGACGCTGCCCGCCGCGAGACGCTCCGGCGCGTCGTCGAGGCCCAGGAGCGCGAGCGCCGCCGGCTGGCGATCGAGCTGCACGACGAGACGGGACAGTCGCTGGCCGCGGTGCTCATGGGCCTGCGGCGGCTCGAGGAGTCGACCGACCCGGCCACCGTTCGAGCGACCGTCGACGAGCTTCGCGAGACCGTCGTCAACGCCGTCCAGGAGCTGCGCGCCCTGGCGGTCGAGCTCCGGCCGAAGGCGCTCGATGACTTCGGGCTGTCTCCGGCGCTCGAGCGGCTGATCGATACCTACAGCCGCCGGACCGGCCTCACCGTCGATACCCACCTCGCCGGGCTCGAGCCCCGTCTTCCCGAGCCGGTAGAGTCGGCGCTCTATCGGATCGTGCAGGAGGCCCTCACGAACATCGCAAAGCATGCCGGAGCTTCGACGGTGAGCATCGTCACGCGCCGAGACGAGGGCCGCATCGTCCTGATCGTGGAGGACAACGGAACCGGGTTCGACGCGGCCGCGCCGGCCGGCGGGCTGGGCCTGGTCTCGATGCGCGAGCGGGCAGAGCTGCTCGGAGGGTCGCTCCGAGTCGAGTCCGGCACCGAGCATGGCACCACGCTCGTCATCGAGGTGACTGCGTGATCCGGATCCTGATCGTCGACGATCACGCCGTCGTCCGATCCGGGCTCCGCCTCCTTCTGGAGCGCGAGGAGGACCTCGAGGCCATCGGCGAGGCCGGCGACGGGAAGCAGGCCGTGGAGATGGCGCGCGATCTGAAGCCCGACATCGTGCTGCTCGACGTCGTCATGCCGGGGTCGAGCGGCATCGACGCCGCCGCCGAGATCCGGATCGAGTCGCCCGACTCGCGCATCCTCATGCTGTCGATGCAGGACGACCCGACCTACGTCCGCCAGGCGTTCGCGTCCGGAGCGGCCGGCTACGTGCTCAAGGACGCCGCGGATGCGGAGCTCGTCGAGGCGGTGCGGAAGGTCGCCGGGGGTGACCAGTACGTCCACCCGACGCTCGGTGCCAGGCTCGTGGCCGAGCCCGAGGCGAGCTCGGGGCCGGTGGACTCGCTCTCGGACCGCGAGCGGGAGGTCCTGAAGCTGCTCGCCCTGGGTCACACCAACCAGGAGATCGCGCGGCAGCTCTTCGTCAGCGTGCGGACGGTCGAGGCGCACCGGGCCCACATCCTGAACAAACTCCGGGCCTCGACCCGGGCCGAGCTCGTGCGCCATGCGATCGACACGGGCCTCCTGAGCGACTAGCCCGCCCACGGGTCGTAGTTTCCCGCACGGCCGGTTCCGTGGTTCCCCCGCTCCAGATCGGCGCCGCCGCCGATGTCCCCGCGGCGCGCGGGTAGCACGATGCGTGCGGACCCGAAGGAGCTGGCCATGATCTCGCCCGAACGTAGACCGCAAAGACCGGCGCACAGCGCCGAACATGCCCGTCTGGGCGTCGACTCCGAGGTCGGCGTCCTCCGGCGGGTCATCCTCCACCGGCCCGGCCGCGAGCTCGAGCGGCTGACGCCGACCAACAAGGAAGAGCTCCTGTTCGACGACGTGCTGTGGGTGAAGCGCGCCCGGCAGGAGCACGACGCGTTCACCTACACGCTTCGAGCGCGCGGAGTGACCGTGCTGCACCTCCAGGATCTTCTGGCCGAGACGCTCGAGGACTCCGAGGTCTGCGAGCGGCTCGTCCGCGGCACGATCGCCCACGCGGCGCTCGGCAAGCGCCTCGGGGAGCACGTCCACGACTGGCTCTGGCGGCTGCCGCCGGCCGACGTGGCCGGTGCCCTCATCGGCGGCGTGAGCTTCGGCGACCTGCCGTTCACGTCGGCGGGCCTCGTCACCCAGACGGCCGACCCCGACGACTTCGCGATCGCGCCGCTTCCGAACCACCTCTTCACCCGCGACACCTCTGCGTGGGTGTACGCCGGCGTCAGCATCAACACGATGGCGAAGCCGGCCCGCAGGCGCGAGACGCTGAACGTCGATGCGATCTACCGACACCACCCGCTCTTCGCGGGCCGTGACGACTTCCACGTCTGGAGCGACGGGCTCGACGTGCCCGCGATGCTCGAGGGTGGCGACATGCTCGTCATCGGGAACGGCTGCGTCCTCATCGGTATGGGCGAGCGCACCCGCCCCGTCGCCGTCGAGCAGATCGCCCAGCGCCTGTTCGCGACGGGCGCCGCGACGTCGGTGATCGCCGTCGTCCTGCCGAAGCTGCGATCGGCGATGCACCTCGACACGGTGATGACGATGGTCGACCATGACGCGTTCACGATCTACCCGGGCCTGAAGGACGCCCTCGTCGGCTACCGGCTCGAGCCGAGGGGCGCCGGCGTCAAGGTCGAGCGCGAGCCCGATCTGTTCGCCGCCATCGCCCGGGCCCTCGACCTGCCGAGCCTGCGGCTCATCGCCACCGGCGGCGACCACTACGAGGCCGAGCGCGAGCAGTGGGACGACGGCAACAACGTGCTCGCCATCGCGCCCGGTGTCGTCGTCGCCTACGAGCGAAACGTCGACACGAACGAACGCCTGACCGAGGCCGGTGTCGAGGTCATCACCATCACCGGCTCGGAGCTCGGCCGGGGCCGCGGCGGCCCGCGCTGCATGTCGTGCCCCATCGAGCGTGACCCAGTCCATCTGCAGGAAGGGAGCACCCCGCAATGATCACCCCCCATCAGACATCCGCCGGTGCCACCACGGCGCCCAGCGATCTGCTTCGGATCTCCGAGCTCGACGCGCGCCAGCTCTACGTGCTGCTCGACCTGGCAGCCGAGATGAAGGCCGCCCCGCACGGCTGGGAGACGGCGCTTCACGGCGACACGGTGGCGATGTTCTTCGAGAAGCCCTCGACCAGAACCCGGGTCTCGTTCGCGGCGGCGTGCCAGCACCTCGGCGCGCTCCCCCTCGGCCTGCGTCCCGACGAGCTCCAGCTCGGCCGCGGCGAGCCGATCTCCGACACTGCCCGCGTGCTCTCGGGCTACGCGAGCGCCATCGTCGTCAGAACGTTCGCCCAGGCGGTGCTCGACGAGATGGCCGAGGCGGCCGAGAAGCCGGTCATCAACGCCCTCACCGACGACCATCATCCGTGCCAGGCCCTGGCCGACCTCCTGACCATCCGGGAGCGGTTCGGGAGCCTCCAGGGAGCGCGCGTTGCCTACATCGGCGATGGCAACAACGTCGCGCACTCGCTGATGGAAGCCGGGGCGCTCGCCGGCATGCACGTCGTGGTCGGCACGCCGCGGGGCTTCGAGCCCGATCCGGCCATCACCGACCAGGCCGCGGCCACCGCGATCAGGCACGGAGGCAGCATCTCCGTCATGCACGATCCGGCCGAGGCGGTCGCCGGAGCCAACGCCGTCTACACCGACGTGTGGGTGTCGATGGGCGATGACGAGGCCCAGCGCGCCAAGCGGCAGGAGGTGCTCGCCGCCTACCAGGTCGACACCGAGCTCATGCGCCACGCTGACCGCGAGGCCATCTTCCTCCACTGCCTGCCGGCGCACCGTGGCGAGGAGGTTGCCGCCGACGTGATCGACGGCCCCGCGTCGGTCGTCTTCCGCCAGGCCGAGAACCGGCTCTGGACAGAAGAGGCCGTGCTGTACGCGTACATCCGCCGGGCGTGGGGCGACCGATGAGCCCCCTCGCGGTCGTCGCACTCGGCGGGAACGCGCTCCTGCGCCGCGGCGAGTCGGCGGAGGCCTCGCACCAGCAGGCCAACGTCCGTGCTGCGGCGCAGGCCATCGCGGCGCTGCACGGCAGCCACCGCCTCGTCATCACGCACGGCAACGGCCCGCAGGTCGGCCTTCTGGCCCTCCAGGCCGAGGCCTACACCGACGTCAAGCCCTACCCGCTCGACGTGCTCGGGGCCGAGACCGAAGGCATGATCGGCTACCTGCTCGACCAGGCGCTCCTGAACGAGCTCCCGGCCGGCAGCCGTGTCGCCACCCTGCTCACGCAGACGCTGGTCGACCCGGCCGACCCGGCGTTCGCCGTTCCTTCCAAGCCCATCGGCCCGGTCTACGAGCCGGAGGTCGGGGAGCGGCTGGCCCTCGAGCGCGGCTGGACAGTCCGCCCCGACGGCCCGCACGTACGCCGTGTCGTGGCGTCGCCTCAGCCCATCGACATCGTCGAGATCGAGACGATCCGTCTCCTGCTCGACGCCGCCGTCCTCGTCGTCTGCGCCGGCGGCGGGGGGATCCCGGTCGTCTCGACCCCGTCCGCCGGCCTGGCCGGTGTCGAGGCCGTGGTCGACAAGGACCTCTCTGCGGCGCTGCTTGCCGAGAAGCTCGGCGCGGACTTCCTGCTCATGCTGACCGACGTCCCCGCGGTCGAGGCCGGATGGGGGACGCCCGAGGCTCGTGCCATCCACACCGCCACGCCGGCGGAGCTCCGCGCGCTCGACTTCGCGGCCGGATCGATGGGCCCGAAGGTCGCTGCGGCGTGCCGCTTCGCAGAGCGGACGGGTGGGAGCGCGGGCATCGGCCGGCTCGACCAGGCGGCCGAGATCCTGAGAGGAGAGGCCGGAACGATCGTCGCCGGAGCGCGCTACGAGGGGACGCGGAAGCCCGCGAGCCCCACCAGCAGCAGCACTCCGGCGGCGAGCACGGCCCACCAGCCCTGACGCCGTGTCCCGAGGGTCGTCGCGGTGTACCCCGCGAGGATCCCGAGGGGCGCCCAGACGAACGGCTTCGAGACCAGGCACATGAGCGCCAGTGCCACTCCGAGGCCGGCGAGCACCGCACCGAGCGCCTCTGTGGGGCGCTCGGTCGGGTTGATCTCGCCGCCGTCGCCGTGGACGGGCGTGCCCAGCGATGTCCGCACGGACCGCCACCCCAGCGTGCGGGCCAGGTTGTAGAAGAAGATCGCCTGCCCGATCACGATCAGCAGCACGAACGGGAGGGCGATCTGGCTCAGCGTCTCGTACCGGTGGGGCAGCGTGGCCCAGCGCCGGGGTGCGCCCTCGAGCCCCTGGAGCATCCACGGCACGACACTGCCGTAGCCGCCGATGACGGTCAGCGCCAGATGCCAGTCGGCGAGCCGGGTGCTGTGCCACTCCCGGCCGGTGAGCTTGGGGACGAACGCGTACGCGCCGGCGAAGACGACGAGCCCGATGTTGAGGAGCGCCATGTTGTGGAAGTGGCCGTCGATCCAGAGGGTGTTGTGGGCGAGCGCGTCGTACTGGATCGTGGCGAGCCCGACGCCCTGGAGCCCGGCGACGAGCCACGAGACCATCCCGACCGCCAGGAACTTCGCAGCCGGGGTCCACTGGAAGTCCGACCGGTAGATGGTGAAGCTGAGCGAGTAGAGCGAGAGCGCCGACGGGATCGTCACGGCGTATGTGAGCGGCTGCATCCCGAGGTTCACGGTCTGCTGGAACGTGTTCGGGAAGTCCAGGTACATGTGGTGCGCCCCGATCACGACGTTGGCGCAGACGCCGATCAGCCAGCCGATGCCGAGGATGTGGCCGGCGACGATTGGCCGCTTCGCGTACCGCGGGATGAGGTGGTAGTAGACCGAGACCGCCGGGAAGAGCAGCAGGTACACGACCGGGTGCCCGAACCACCAGAGCATGCTCTTGGCGAGGACCGGGTTCACGGTGACCCCGGGCCAGATCGACTGGAAGACCATCTCGACCAGGAGCACCGCGAGGGGCACGGTCGCGATGATCATGTCGACCGCGATGACGGTCAGCGGGATGACGGGGAACGGGAGCGGCTGGTCGGTCGCGAACCGGCTCGGCCAGATGTAGCCGAAGCCGAGCGCGCAGCCCAGCCGGTTCCCCCACCCGCGGCTCCTGGCGCCGAGCCCGGGGCCTGTCGCGGGCGGGGATCGTACTCACGGCTTGCGCCGATCGCCACGTGTCCGTTTTCGGCCGGGTGGGGCCTGCGGGCCGGCCGACGTTCCGTCATGATGCGGGTCCAGCGCAAGGAGGGCGTGACATGAGCCGAATCGCATTCGTCGCCGAGATCCGTCCCGGCCGCAAGCCGGACCTCGAACGGATCCTGTCGGAAGGCCCGCCGTTCGACCTGGCGGGAGCGGGCTTCGAGCGCCATCGCGTCTTCGTCGGCGACCACGACGCCGTGTTCCTGTTCGAGGGCATCAACCCGCTGAAGGCGGTGCAGACGCTCTCGACGCAGCGGTCGCTCACGGCGCAGATCTCGAAGATGATGGGCATTCTCTCGGCGCCCCGGTTCCTCGGCGAGGTCTACGCCTGGGATCGGCCCGAGGCGGCGGCAGCGCCGGAGTAGCAGCCGCCGTCAGGCGAGCGCTGCGGCGGCGAAGCTCTGCATGTCCGGGAAGGTCATGTCGGGCGCCGCCGAGGCCGCCGGGGTCGCGCCGCTGCCGGCGGCATCGCCGCGGCGGTCGATCCAGACGCTCGTCATGCCGAGCTCCTTCGCGGGGACGTGATCGTGGAAGAGGCTCTGGGCCACATGGATGATCCGGCCCCGGGGCAGCCCGATCGTCTTGAACGCCAGCTCGAAGTTCCGGTGGCTCGGCTTGTAGCCTCGCGCCTGCTCGGCGGTCACGATCCAGTCGAAGCCGACGCCGAGCTTCTCGCGCGTGCGCGCGAAGAGGTCGCTGTCGCAGTTGGTGATCGCGCCGAGGCGGAAGCGCTCCGAGAGCCGCGTGAGCGCGGCGGTGGTGTCGGGGAACGGCGGCCAGTCCCCCACCGAGTCGCCGAACGCGGCCGCCTCGGCGGCGGTCGGCTCGGCCCCGTGCTCGGCGCAGATCCCGCGGAGCGCACCGGCGACGACGTCGCGGTAGCGCAGGTACTCACCGCTCTCGAGCTCGGCCTCGTGGCGGGCGTAGGTCTCGAGCACCTCGTCGTCGGTCAGCTCGATTCCGTGCGTCTGGATGACCGGCCGGACGCCGGCGAGGATGCCGTGCTCCCAGTCGACCAGCGTGCCGTAGCAGTCGAAGGTGAGGGCGTCGAAGTCCCCGAAGCGGATGGCCGTCACGGGACCGTATGGTGCCAGACGTGAGAACGGAGCGAGACGCCTGGCCGGCCGAGCGCGCCGCCGTCATGCGCGACGCCGTCGGCATCGGTGTGGCGACGGGCGCGTATGCGCTCTCGTTCGGGGCGATC
>JBOHBE010000452.1:0-31047 GCA_050698235.1 Gaiellales bacterium | reverse complement strand
GCACGTCGGGATTCAGGTTCTCACGGATCATCGCGAGCGTGTTCTCGAGCTGGATCAGCCCGCGCAGCGACAGGTACTCGCACTGGACCGGGACGATCACGCTGTCGGCCGCCGTCAGGGCGTTGATCGTGAGCAGGCCCAGCGACGGAGGCGTGTCGACCAGCACGTACTCGTAGGTCGAGCGCAGCGGCAGGAGCGCCTTCTGGAGCGCGCGCTCGCGCCCGATCATCGACGACATCGCGAGCTCGGCGCCGGCCAGGTCGATCGACGCGACAGCCAGGTCGACTTCGCGCTGGACGATGATCTCCTCGATCGGGATCTTGTGGACCAGCACGTCGAACATCGACCGTTCCAGGTCGTCCGGGTCGATCCCCTGGCTCATCGTCAGGTTCGACTGCGGGTCGAGGTCGATCGCGAGCACGCGCTTTCCGCGCTCGGCGAGCGCGACGCCCAGGTTGAGCGTCGTCGTCGTCTTGGCGACACCGCCCTTCTGATTGGCGAGCGCGATTACCTGACCCAAGCCTGCGTCTCCTCGTCTGGGTACGAGAGTGAGCCCTTTCGCGGGCCCTTCGATAGTGAACGTGTCAAGCGCAGCACGACGCATCAGGGCGACTGTTCGCCCTGGAACTAGTGTAGTCCTGCAACGTGTTCGGAGTCGGACGCACGCGCCGCGACGATCCGCTCGCGCGGCGTCGGGTGCGATGCGGTGAGCATGTGGTTCCACCGCGGCGGGTCGAGCTCGCCGAGGTTCCGGGCGACCAGCCGCTCGAGCGCGCGCGCGAACGTCTCCCCCTCCCCGGTCAGCGTGACCGCGTACGCGTCCGCGGCCCGCTCACGACGGCGCGCGTACGCCGCCACGAACGGCGAGACGACGGCCGAGCCGAGCGTGAAGCCAAGCGCCGCCGAGGGCAGCGTGGTCACGTGCCCGGCGCCGGCCGGGGCGAGCGCGACCACCGCCGCCCAGGCGCCGGCGACCCCGGCCGCCGTCGAGACGGCCGAGACGGCAAGGAGCCGCCAGATGTCGCGGTGGTGATGGTGTCCGAGCTCGTGGGCGAGGACGACCCGCGACCGGCCGAGCGCCGCGGTGGCGGTCTCGTCCTCCTCCGGCTCGGCGAGCGTGTCGGAGACGTAGATGCGGACGGTCGGCCCGAGCCCGGCCACCATGGCGTTCGCAGCGGCGGTCTTCTCGCCCATCTTGAGCAGCCGCAGCTCGCGCACCTTCACCCCGGCCGCGCGGGCCGTGGCCCACATCGCGTCGGCCAGGTCGCCCTCGGCCATCTGCTCGCTCTTCAAGAAGATCGGCAGAAGCAGGACCGGGAACAGCGCGGCGAGGAGGCCGCCGAACGCGACGGCGGCGGCCCACGCCGGAAGCGGCCACAGGTCGCCCGCCGCCCGCTGGATCAGGATCAGCCCGCCGGCGACGACCACGCCCAGCACGACGCCGACGCCGAGCCCCTTCGCCCGGTCCGAGAGCCACCCGCCGGGAGTCTGCCGCGAGAGCCCGTACCGCCGCGAAAGCCGGTAGCCGGCGACCCCGAACGGCAGGTCGAGCAGCGGCAGGCCGATGGCGAGCGCGACGATGCACCCGAGCGTCCCGAGCCAGTCCGCTCCGGCGGTGATGGCGACCAGCGCGACGAGGCCGACCACGCTCGAGGCGTAGCCGACGCGGCGGCGGACGCGGTTGTACGCGCGCGCCTCGTCCTGGCGGAGGTTAAGCTCGGGCTGCATGTCGCTCTTCGACCGGGGTCTCCTGATCGTGTCCGGAAAGGGGGGCGTGGGCAAGTCGACCGTCGCGGCCGCCCTCGGGATGGCATCAGCCGGGCACGGTCGGCGCACGCTCCTCGTCGAGGTCGCGTCGCAGGAGCGGATGTCCCGCCTCTTCGACCAGCGCGATCCGATCGGCTATCACGTGACGCCTGTCTACCCCGGGCTGGACGCGCTCTCGGTCGACCCCCAGAAGGCGCTCGAAGAGTATCTGCTCGGCCAGGTCAAGGTGCGGGCGGTGTACGAGCGGATGTTCGAGAACCGCGTGTTCGGCTACTTCGCAGCGGCCGCGCCGGGCCTCCGCGAGCTGGTCACGCTCGGGAAGATCCGCCAGTTGCTCGAGGCCGGCCGCCACGACGTTGTGGTCGTCGACGCGCCGGCGACCGGACATGGCCTCGGGTTCCTGAACGTGCCGCGGACGTTCATGCGGATCGCGCGCACCGGCCCGGTGCACAGCCGGGCGAAGGCCGTGGCCAAGGTACTCGACGATCCCGACCGCACGGCCGTCGTGCTCGTGACGACCCCGGAGGAGCTCCCGGTGAGCGAGACGCTCGAGGCCATCGACGACCTCACAGCCGAGGGCTTCCCTCTGGCCGGCGTGATCGCAAACGCGGTCTACGAGGAGCTCTTCGACGGCGCCGACGCGGACGCCCTCGCCGACGTCGATGCCCGCGGCGCGGCATCGGCCGCCGCCGCAGCGGCGCGCTCGCGCCTGGCCCGCACGGCCGACCAGCGCGACCAGCTCGAGCGGGTGCGGCCGTGCCTCGCCGAGCTGCCGTTCCTGTTCGAGAGCAGGCTCGACGTCCCGGCGGTCGCAACGCTCGGCGAGCGCCTGGAGGGCCTGTGATCCTCGATCGCGTCCTCGACGGTCGCAAGGTGGTGGTCTGCGCCGGGGCGGGCGGCGTCGGCAAGACCACGGTGGCGGCGGCGCTGGGGTCGGAGCTCGCGTCGCGCGGCCGACGGGTGCTCGTGCTCACGATCGACCCCGCCCGCCGTCTCGCCGGGGCGCTCGGGCTCCCCGATCACGGGGACGATGCGCACGAGGTCGACCTGCACCCGAACGGCGCGGCCGGAGGGAGTCTGCACGCCGCGATGCTCGACGCCCAACTCACGTTCGACAGGCTGGTGCGCGAGCAGGCCCCGTCCGAGGACGCGGCCGAGCGGATCCTCGCCAACCGCATCTACCGGCAGGTGTCGGCCGCGGTCGCCGGCGCCCACGAGTACATGGCGATGGAGCGGCTGTACGAGCTCCACGCGGGCGGCGAGTACGACGTCATCGTGCTCGACACGCCGCCGTCGCGAAACGCGCTCGACTTCCTCGAGGCGCCGGGGCGGCTGACGCGCTTCGTCGAGGGCCGCGCCCTGCGCTTTCTCCTCCGGCCGGGGATGCGCGCCGGGCGGCTTGGCTTCTCGGCGGTCGAGCGGATCGCCGGCGTCACCTTCCTGCGCGACCTGTCAGAGCTCGCGGTCGGCTTCGAGGGCATGTACGACGGGTTCGCCCGCCGCGCCTCCGAGGTGTCGGATCTGCTCTCGTCGGACAGGACGACGTTCCTGCTCGTCACCGTGCCCCAGGTCGAGCCGCTGGCCGAGGCGGACTTCTTCTGGCGCGCGCTGCGCGAGCGAGAGCTGCCGTTCGGCGGGATGATCGTGAACAAGGTCCACCCCAGCTACGTCGGCGGGGCGCCGTCCGCCCGCACGCGCCTCAAGGCGAAGGCCAAGCGCGCGCTCCGCGACGCCGGGGTGCCCGACCCGACCGCCGGACGCGCCGCCCAGAACCTCGTCCACTACCAGGCGCTCGCCGACCGCGACCGCGAGAACATCGAGGGCCTCGAGCGCCGCATCGGATCCGGCCCGATCGTCGAGGTGCCGCTGCTCGACCACGACATCCACGACCTCGAGGGCGTGGCGGCCGTGGGACGACACCTGTTCGATCAGGCCGGCGGATAGCGCACGAGGACAGCCGGCCTTCCGGCGAGCGAGCACGACGCCACCCGGGCGCCGCCCGTCGCGGCCGGCGAGCCGGCGTCGGCGACGACCCACACGCCGTCGGGGATCGGCGAGCGGCCCGCCCGGAGCCCATCGCGCCAGCGGCGCCGCTCCGCCTGGGTGGGCGGCCGGTCGGGGAACGTCCGCGGCCGCACCTTCGCCCGCACGAGCGTCATGTAGGCCGCCGAGGCACCGGTCTGCGCGAAGACGTCGAGCGAGGCCCGGTCTGCGCCGAGCTGTGGCTTCGAGACGACCGCGAAGACGTCGCCGTAGCCGAACGGCAGCGACCCGCACCGGAGCGTCGCCGGCGTCGGGGCGCGCCCCAGCTCGACAGCGGCGAGCGCCGTGGAAGCGACGGCAGCGGCGATGCCGGCCGCGAGCGCGACGGCAGCGGCCGGCCTGGCCAGCCGGGCCAGCGCCGCCAGACCCTGCTCGGCGGCGAGGCCGGCGGGGACGGCCAACGCAAGGGCCAGGAACGGCACGTAGCGCAGCCAGCGCAGGAGCGCCGCCGTGCCGAGGAACGTCCCGCCCTCGCCGATCACGACGCCGAGGGCGCATGCGGCGGCGGGGATCGCAACGAGGATCCCGAGGCGCCACGGGCTAGCGCCCTCCTGGCCCCGGACTCCCAGGACGAGCCCGGCGATCCCCAGCGGGAGCACGACTCCGAGCGCCACGGCCGCCTGTGCCACCGTCGGGTTGGTCGGTGGGAGCGAGGTGATGTCGGCGAACCCGCCGAAGCGGTGGTAGGTGAGCGCGAGCGGCGCGAGCCAGATGCCCGCGACGAGCGCGCCGGCGGCGGCTGCCCAGACCGCGACCGGAGCGCGCGCACGCACGGCCAGCGCCGCCGCCCAGAGGGCGAGGAAGACGCCGGCCAGCGGCGCACACAAGAATGCGAGGCCGCCGCCGACGCCGGCGGTGACGAGCGCGCTCCGCGAGCGCGCGTCCACCGCACGCACGAACACCCACAGGACGAGCGGGGCCATGCACACCCCCAGGTCGCGTGGGACGAGCGGCGGCAGGTTGCCCATTCCCGGGACGAGCACGTTCGAGAGCACCAGGTCGCCGTGGTAGCGACCGAGCTCGCCCGCGCTCATGTTGAGGACGGCGGCCGGACCGTGCTGCCAGAGCCACCCGAAGCCGCCGCCGGCGACGGCGAGCACGGTGCCTGTCGCGGCGGCCGGCGCGCCACCTCCGAGCGTGCGCACGAGGAGCCACATCCCGACGGCGATCGTCACGAGCCCCAGCACGTCGACCGCGACGAGCGCCTCGTCCACGCCACCGGGCGTCGTCTGGGCGATCCACGCCGTGAGCGAGTGATAGAGCCACGGGTAGGAGTTCGGCTCGCCGGCGTAGACGCCGCCCGGAGCGTGCGCCCCGCCGAGGAGCTGGCGGATCCAGCCCTCGTGCCACTGCATGTCCTGATGCGAGACCGGATGGCTCCCGACCGGCGCCCGCCACGCGGGGATCGCCATGAGCCCGACGAGCACGGCCCCGCCCGCCAGCGCGACCGGCTCGACCGCGGACGGCCGAAGCGAAGGCCGCCGGCAGGCGAGCACGGCGGCGAGGCCGGCGACGGACGCCGCTCTGACCGCCCACGTGTGCGAGAGGAACGACACGTGCAGCGGCCCCTGGAGCATCGCCGCACCCGCGACCGCGTAGACCGCCAGGAGGCCGGCGCCGAGACGCTCGAGCGCCGGCCGCGACGGGAGCGCGCAAGACCCGAGCGCCCACGCGACCGCGAGCACCGCCGCGATGCTCACCGCGATCGCGGGCGAGCTCACCGGGTCACGTCGCGCAGGAGCTCGCGGGCGATCACCACGCGCTGGATCTGGTTCGTGCCCTCGTAGATCTGCGTGATCTTCGCGTCGCGCATCATCCGCTCGACCGGGTACTCCTGGATGTAGCCGTAACCGCCGAGGATCTGGACGGCGTCGGTGGTGACCTCCATCGCGGCGTCCGAGCAGGCGAGCTTGCACATCGCCGAGAGCTTGGTCAGCTCCGGGCCGTCGACGCCGTCGTCGAGCATGTTCGCGACGCGGTAGAGCAGCCCGCGGGCGCCCTCGAGCTTCGTCCCCATGTCGGCCAGCATGAACTGGATCCCCTGCTGGTCGGCGATCGGCTTTCCGAACGCGATCCGCTCGGCGGCGTACCCGAGCGCGTAGTCGAGCGCCCCCTGGCCGATACCGAGCGCCTGGGCGGCGATCCCGGGGCGCGAGCGGTCGAGCACGCGCATGGCGATGCGGAAGCCCTCGCCCTCGGCTCCGATCAGGCGGTCGCCGGGGATGCGGCAGGCGTCCATGAGGAGCTCGCCGGTCGTCGATCCCTTGATGCCCATCTTGGGCTCAATCCGCCCGATCGAGAACCCGGGGTCGGTGGCCTCGACCATGAACGCCGTGATCCCGGCCTCGGCGCGGGCGAACACGACGTACGTGTGCGCGACGCCAGCGTTCGTGATGAACCGCTTCGTCCCGTCGAGCACCCAGTCGTCGCCCTCGCGGCTAGCTCGGGTGCCGAGGGCCTGGGCGTCGGAGCCGGCGGCCGGCTCCGTCAGGGCATACGCGGCGATCCACTCGCCGCTCGCCCAACGCGGCACGTAGGCCTGCTTCTGCTCCTCGGTCCCGGCGAGGAGCACCGGGAGCCCGCCGAGCCCTTGCACCGCGAGCACGAGGCCGACGGTCGCATCCGCCCACGACAGCTCCTCGACAGCGCGCAGGTGGGTCAGGAATCCGGTGCCCGTGCCGCCGTACTCCTCGGGGAAGGCGAGCGCGAAGACGTCGTTCTCGCGCAGGAGCTCGACCGCGTCCCACGGGAACTCGGCGGTGCGGTCGACCTCGGCCGCCCTGGGCGCGATGCGCTCGCGCGCCAGCGTCCGGACGGCCTCGACGAGCAGCTCGCGATCGTCGGTCACGCCTCGATCAGCTCCTCCGGTGCGGTGGTCATCGTCTCAAACCCGTCGGCCGTGACTGCGTACATGTTCTCGATCCCGACGGCGCCGCGCCCCGGGAAGACGAACTTGGGCTCGACGGCGATCACGTTTCCCTCCTCGAGCGGCTCGTCAAAGCCGGGGGCGAGCACGGGCAGCTCGTCGATCTCCATGCCGACCCCGTGGCCGAGGAACCGAACCCGCTGCTGGCCGGCGCCCATGAAGTGCGGGTCGAGGCCGGCATCGGCGGCCATGCCCTCGGCGAGGTCGTAGAGCGCGCTCGCCGGCGTCCCCGGCCGGAGCTCGGCCTCAACGGCGCGAAGGATGGCGAGGGCGCAGTCGTGGGCGGCGAGCAGGTCGGCATCGAGCCGGCCGACGGCGAAGGTGCGCGTCTGGTCAGCCAGCCAGCCGTCGTGGCCGCCGACGAGGTCCGCGATCACCGGGTCGCCGGTCTCGAGCACGTGGCCGTCGGGGCCCTTGCCCAGCACGGCGTTGGGGCCGGGCCCGCACAGGGGCGAGTCGCTGTAGCCCGGGACAGCGCCGCTCGGGCCGGCGAGCACTTGGCCGTAGTGCATCTCCTGGTTGAATCCGCGGAACCGCAGCTGTCCCTGATGCCCCGCCATCCGAAGCACTCTCTCAACCTCTAGTTGAACCTGAGACTCTGGGATGCCGCGGCGGATGAGCGCGGGCACGGCCTCGGCCCCGCGCCGCACCTGCTCGGCGGCGGCGCGCATGCGCGCAAGCTCCCAGTCCGACTTGCGAGCGCGCACTCGGCGCACGGCCGGCGAGCAGTCGCCCAGCTCGATGTCGGGCAGCCGGCGGCCGTAGCCGAGGTAGAGCCGCGCGGGGAGGACGTCGAGCTCGAGGCCGATCCGCGCGCCGCTCTCGAGGCCGACCGACGCGAGCGCCGCTGCCAGGGCGGCCAGCGATCGCAGCGGCTCGATGCGCTCGAGCGGCGACTCGGCCCGGGCGCGTTCGAGCACCCGCCGCACGAGCAGCACCGCGTCTCCGGCGACCGGCACGACGAGATGGGCCTGCTGGTTCGTGCCCGAGAAGTAGGCGAGATCGGTGTGCTGGACGATCAGCGCCCCGTCGAGCCCGTCGGCGGCGAGCGCTGCCCGGAGCGCCTCGAGCCTGCGGTCGATCTCGTCCCTGGGCGTCACGGTCGCGTAGGTTAGTGGAGCCGTGATCCTCCACAACGGGCCCGTCTTCACGATGGATCCGCGCCTCCCGCAGGTGCGGGCTCTGTCGATCGCCGGCGACACGATCGCGGGCGGCGTCGATGTGCGCGAGGGCACGACCGATACGGTCGGCCACGAGCGGATCGACCTGGACGGGTGCTGCGTGCTCCCGGCGTTCTGCGACGCGCACGTCCACTTCCTCGACTGGGCCCTCGCCCGCACCGAGCTCGACCTGCACGCGGCGACGTCGATTGCGGAGACGCTCCGGATCGTGGGCGACGCGGGCGGCGACGGGTGGCTGCGCGGGCACGGGTGGCTCGAGGCCGGCTGGCCCGACGGGCCGCCGACCGCGGAGGCGCTCGACTCGGTGACGGGCAACCGGCCGACCGCGCTCTGGGCGCACGACCACCACACGCTCTGGGTCAACTCGGCTGCGCTCGGCGCGGCCGGGCAGACGGGCTCCGGAATTGTCCGCGAGCGCGACGCCTGGGACTTCCCGCTGCCCGAGCGAACGCCGCTCGAGCAGTCGCGCGCGGTGCGCTCGGCGATGGCGGCGGCGAACGCGCGAGGCGTCGTCTCCGTCCACGACTACCAGCGCGATCGCGGCCGGGGCCTGTGGCAGCGGCTCGACGCCGACCGGCGGCTCACGCTTCGCGTGCACATGTCGTATCCGGCCGAGCAGATCGGGGCGGTTCAGGCGACCGAGCTTCGCACCGGGTTCGGATCCGACCTCCTGCGGGTCGGGCCGGTGAAGGCGTTCATGGACGGCACGCTCGGATCGTCCACGGCGTGGATGCTCGACGGCTCGGGGATGATCCTGACGTCGGCCGCCGAGATGGCCGAGATCGCGCGAACGTCGGCGGCGGCGGGCCTCTCGGTCGCAGTGCATGCGATCGGCGACGGCGCCAACCGGGCAGTCCTCGACGCCCTGGACGAGACCCGAACCGCGTGGGAGGACCTGCCCGTGCCACCGCGGATCGAGCATGTCCAGTGCATTGACGACGCCGACCTGGGCCGGCTGGCCGAGATGGGAGTGACGGCGTCGATGCAGCCCATCCATCAGCGGTCGGATCGCGACATCGCCGACCGGCTGTGGGGCGAGCGGGCTCGGTACGGCTACCGGTGGCGCGATCTGCTCGACTCGGGCGCGTCGCTGGCGTTCGGGTCGGATGCGCCGATCGAGGATCTCGATCCCCTGGCCGGGATCGACGCCGCGGTGAACCGCGACTGGTACCCCGATCAGCGGCTCGACGTCGCGGACGCGGTGCTGGCGTTCACAGCGGGCGCCGCGCACGCGGTCGGCGAGCACCTCCGCCGCGGCCTCCTCCTGCCCGGCTACGCAGCCGACCTGGTCGTGCTCGACACCGACATCATCTCCCACCCGGACCGCATCGCCGACGCCGGGGTGGTCGCGACAATGCTGGCGGGCCGCTGGGTCCACGGCCGCCCACCCTGGTGAAGAAACGGTGCCAGGCACAACGGTAAGCGCGTAGGTGTTGTCGGTGATCAGCTTCGATCCGTACCGGCCCTGGAAGACGTGCCCCGTGAGTCGTCCGCTACATCGCCGCGAACCCAGTCCAGGCCGGACTGTGCGCAGCGCCCGAGGACTGGCCGTGGTCGAGTTACGCCGCAACGGCCGGCCTGGCTCCGCCACATCCGTTCCTCACGACGCGCGTGGTCGGCTGGTTCGGCGGACGCGATGAGTACTGCCGCTTCGTGGTTGGCGGTGTCGGAGACGCATCGCTCGAGAGCCGCCCATCGCTCGCGGCGCTCGTTTCGACGCGCGACTCGAAGCTCATCGCGTTGGCACACCGGACGCATGGATACCGACTAGCCGAGATCGCCGATCATCTAGGGATCGGCCTGAGCACGGTTTGGCGCGAGGTTCGTCGCGGCGAGTCAGCGTGAAAGATTGGTGCCTGGCACCGTTTTTCCACTTGCGCAGGAGGTCGGGTTTTCGATGCATCTTGAGAAGACGCCTGCCACCTGGGCGTAGAGGCCGTGCGGGTCGTCCGCCAGGACCTGGCGGAACTGGGCCGCAGCGTCGGTGTCGTCCTTCATCCAGAAGAACACGAGACCAACGTGGACGCGTACCTCGGCGTCGGCTCCCGGCGTGGACTGGAGCACGCGCATCAGGCCCGCGAGCGCATCGCCCGGCTGGTCCTTGTCGAACGGCAGCACCGTGACCGCGACGCGCGCCGACACGTCGCTCGGGTTGAGCGCGAACGCCTTTCGCGCGGCGACGAGCGCCCCACCGCGGTCGCGCTGCTCGAGCGCCGCCGCCAGCGCCAGCCACGCGGCCGGGTCGTTCGGCCGCGCCTGCGTGCGCGCCTTGAGGTCAGCGACCGATGCTCCCGCCGGGCGCGCGGTCGTGAGCCACGGCGGGTAGCCGGGCACCTCGTTCAGGTGCAGGAGGTTGTCGGCGTTCGTGCCGTAGTAGCCGTACGGGTCGAGCACCTTCACACGCTTGAGCGTCGCCTCCGCTGCGGCCGCCTTCCCCGCCCAGAGCTGCGCCAGCCCGAGCGCCATCCCCACCACCGGCTCGTCCTGCGGCAGCGCCTGGAGCGCCGCGATCGACGCGGCGCGGCGGCTCGCACCGTCGTCGCGGCGCATGATCGCGGCCACCTGACGGCGCACGTCGTCCGCCGGCAGCCGCCCGAGCGCCGCGGGCTTCAGATCGATGACGAGCGGCGGAGTGCCCTGGAGCGGCTTGGACTTGGCCGACGCGGCGTCGCCGCCCCCGTCGTCCCCGCCGCGCGTGACCAGCACGATTCCGCCTGTCGCCAGTCCTGCGACGGCCGCGACCCCGAGCACGAGGGCGACCCTGGCCCTCCTGCCGGGAATACGGGGCGCAGGTCCGACGTTCAGGGACTCACCGGGGGAAGGGTTTGGATCCATTCGCTTGGTACGATGCATGGAGGAGGAAACCGGGAAAAGGGTAGGTCAAGTGGAGCAGTCGTATCGAGATCATCTGGCTGCCGTGAAACGGCAGATCCGCGAGCAGTCGCCGGCCGAGACGTCCGAGCGCCTCGCAAGCGAGCGCGTGCCCGCGATTCTCGACGTCCGTGAGCGCGATGAGTATGAGCAGGGGTACATCCCCGGCGCCGTCCACATCCCGCGCGGCAACCTCGAGAGCCGGATCGAGCGCCACGTCCCCGACCGGTCGACGCCGGTCGTCATCTACTGCGCGACGGGCAACCGCTCGGTCTACGCGGCCAAGACCCTCTCGGAGCTCGGATACGAGGACGTCGTGTCGATGGCCGGTGGCTTCGCGGCCTGGAAGCAGAACGGCCATGACTGGCGCGTCCCGCGCGCTCTCAACCCCGAGCAGTTCGAGCGCTACAGCCGCCACGTGCTCATCCCGGAGGTCGGCGAGGAGGGCCAGCTCAAGCTGCTCGACTCGAAGGTGCTCCTGATCGGCGCGGGCGGGCTCGGCTCCCCGGCCGCGGTCTACCTGGCCGCAGCGGGCGTCGGCACGCTCGGGATCATCGACGCCGACGTCGTTGACGTCTCGAACCTCCAGCGCCAGATCCTGCACACGGTCGACCGCGTCGGCCAGCCCAAGGTCGACTCCGCCGAGATCGCGATCAAGGCGATCAACCCCGGCGTGAAGGTCAACAAGTACGCCGAGCGGCTCACGTCCGAGAACGTCCTCGAGATCATCACCGGCTACGACGTGATCGTCGACGGCACCGACAACTTCCCGACGCGCTACCTCCTGAACGATGCAAGCCTGGTCGCGGGCATCCCCGTCGTCCACGGCTCGATCTACCAGTTCGAGGGCTCGGTCACGGTCTACAAGCCGTACGAGGGCCCCTGCTACCGCTGCCAGTACCCGGAGCCGCCTCCGCCCGAGCTCGCACCGAGCTGCGCCGAGGGCGGCGTCCTGGGCGTGCTGCCCGGGGTCATCGGGACGCTCCAGGCGACCGAGGCGGTCAAGCTGCTCCTCGGAATCGGCGATCCGCTCGTCGGCCGCCAGCTGCGCTACGACGCGCTCTCGATGGAGTTCGTCGAGCTCAAGATGCACCGCGATCCGGAGTGCCCGGTCTGCAGCAAGGATCCCAGCGAGATCGAGTTCATCGACTACGAGCAGTTCTGCGCCATGCCCTCGAGGGCCGTGGCTCGACCCGAGGAGGCCGTCGCCTAGTGTCAACCGTTCGAATGCCCCCCATCCTCCGCCAGGCGGTCGGCGGAGCGCGTGAGGTCGACGCCTCGGGCGCGACCGTCCGGGAGGTGCTCGCCGATCTGGCCGATCGCTTCCCCGGGGTTCGCACGCACCTGCTCGACGACTCCGGCGACCTGAACCGGTTCGTGAACGTGTACGTCAACAACGAGGACGTCCGGCTCGGAGAGGGAATGGACACGGCGGTCACGACGGACTCGACCCTCATCGTGCTGCCGGCGATGGCCGGAGGCGCCCGGTGAGCTGCCTCGAGACCGTCCGCGGTGCGGCGCTCTCGGCGGTCGGCAACACGCCGCTGGTCGAGCTCCCCCGCATGTCGCCGAATCCGGACGTGCGGATCTTCGCCAAGCTCGAAGAGCAGAACCCCACCGGCTCGATCAAGGACCGCGTCGCCCTCCAGATGGTGGAGGCAGCCGAGGACACGGGCGAACTCGAGCCCGGCCGCCGGATCCTCGAGCCGACGAGCGGCAACACCGGCATCGCCCTCGCGATGATCGGCAAGGTCAAGGGCTACCCGGTTACGGCCGTCATGCCGGAGTCCTCGACGCCCGAGCGCGTCGAGCTCCTGCGCATGTACGGGGCCGAGATCGTCTTCTCGCCGGGGAACCTGGGATCGAACGGCGCCGTCGCGATGGCGCGCTCGATGGCCGAGCGCGATCCGTCGGTGTTCATGCCGTTCCAGTACGCCAACCCCGCCAACCCGGCCGCCCACTACTGCGGCACGGCGCTCGAGATCCTCGAGCAGGTGCCCGACGGCGAGGTCGACGCCTTCGTCGCCGGCCTCGGCACCGGCGGCACCCTGATGGGGTGCGCCAGGCGCCTGCGCCAGGCCAACCCCGACGTGCAGGTGGTCGCCGCCGAGCCGCTCCAGGGCGACCCGGTGATGGGGCTTCGGAGCCTGGAGGACGGCTACACACCGCCGATCCTCGACATCACCCAGCTCGACCGCAAGGTGCTCGTGTCGAATGCGGAGGCGGTGCTCACGCTGCGCGAGCTCCTGAACGAGGAGGGCGTCTTCGCGGGTGTCTCGGCAGGCGCCGCGCTGGCCGTCGCGCGTCGCGTCGCGGCCAAGATGGAGGGCGGGAACGTCGTCGTCGTCTTCGCCGACGGCGGCTCGAAGTACCTGTCCGCGGGGATCTACACGAAGCCGGCGGACGAGCTCGACCGCGAGATGGAAGAGCGCGTCTGGTGGTGATCCCGGCGGCGGTGCGCGATGAGATCGTCGCGCACGCCCGCTCAGGCAGGCCCAACGAGGCGTGCGGCATCCTGGCCGGCACCGGCGACCGGGTCGAGCGCTTCTATCCGGCCGAGCCCGACGAGCCGAGCCCGTTCTACTACCGGATCGAGAGCCGCGACCAGATCCGGATCATGAACGCGATCGACGACGAGGGGCTCGACCTCGTCGGCATCTACCACTCCCACGTCTCATCGCCGGCCTATCCGTCCCGCACCGATGCGGAGCAGGCGTTCTGGCCGGAGGCTGTCTACGTGATCGTCTCGCTCGCGGGAGGCGGCGCCGACGTGCGCGGGTTCCGCATCCGCGACATGGGCGTGGACGAAGAGCCGCTCGAGATCGCCTAGGCAGCGCCCGACTGGGCGATGTCCTCCTCGATGGGCATCGGCGTCACCGGCCGGCCCTCGAACTCGGTCGTGAGCGCGATCACGGTCTTGGTGCGCTCGACCGACTCGAGCGCACGGATCTCCCAGAGCACGTGCTCGAGCGCGCGCGTCGACTCGGCCCGCACCTTGAGCAGGAGGCTCTCCTCGCCGGCGATGTGATGGCACTCTTCGACCCACGGCCAGCGCTCGAAGGCGTCCTCGAGGCCGCCGCGGGGCCGCGCGGTCTGGGTGACGAGCACGAAGGCCGTCACCCCCGCACCCAGCTTCTCGGGGTCGACGACCGCCTTGTAGCCGGTGATGACCCCGCGCGCCTCGAGCTTCTTCACGCGCTCGTGAACAGCCGCGGGGCTCAGGCCGACCTGCTGGGCGATCTGCGCGAACGTCGCGCGCCCTTCGGCCTGGAGCAGCGCGATGATCGCCAGGTCCGTGTCGTTCAGCCCTTTCACGGGTACGCACCACCATAGCTAGGGTTGTGGTCAGAGCGATCCGGGAGGTGGACGATGGCGGTGCTTGAAAGCTCCGAGCTCGAGGCTGAGGTGGCGAAGCTGCCCGGCTGGGAGGTGCGCGAAGGCGCGCTCGAAAAGTCGTTCAAGCGCGGCGATTTCAACGGCTCGATGGCCTTCCTGAACCGGATCGCCGAGGCCGCGGACGCCGCAGACCACCACCCCGACGTCTCGATCTCGTGGGACACGGTCACGCTGCGCTGGGTGAGCCACAGCGCCGGCGGGATCACGGCCGCCGACGTGAGGATGGCCGGGAAGAGCGACGGGCTCGCCGGCTAGCTCTCGCCCTGCCCCTCGGCCTCGCCCGCCTGGGCCCCGGCCGTCGAGAGCGTCACGTCGACCTCGATGATCCGCGGCCCGTCGGTCGAGGCGACCTCGAACCGGGCGCCGTCGAAACCGACCGTGTCGCCGACCTTCGGGGCGCGGCCGAGTTCGCCGAAGATGTAGCCGCCGACCGTGTGGTAGTCGTCGTCGGGCAGGTCGATCCCGAAGCGCTCGTTGAACTCGTCGATCGGGAACGACCCACCGATCCGCACCCGTCCGCGGCCGATCCTCAGGATGCCCGCTTCGGGCGCGTCGAACTCGTCGCCGATCTCGCCGACGATTTCCTCGAGCAGGTCCTCGAGCGTCACGAGGCCTTCCACCGACCCGTACTCGTCGACCACGATCGCCATGTGGTTCGACGTCGTCTGAAACTCGGTCAGGAGCTCGTCGAGGTGCTTGGTCTCGGGCACGAGGATCGCCGTCCGCAGGATCGCGCGCAGGTCGACACGGTCCATTCCCCGGTCGTGCAGCGCCGAGAACAGGTCGCGGACGTGCAGGATCCCGATGATGTCGTCGAGGTCCTCCTCGAACACGGGATAGCGGGTGAACGGATGGTCGAGCACGACCCGCAGAACCTCCGCGACCGCCAGTTCGGCCGGCACCGCGACGACATCGGGCCGCGGGACCATCACGTCGGCCGCGTCCTTGTCCGCGAACTCGAAGACCTTGTGGAGCATCGCCTGTTCGTCGGCCTCGAGCACGCCCTTCTCGCGGCTCGCCGTCACGAGCATCTTGAGCTCCTCCTCCGAGTGGACGAGCGAGAGGCCGGTCGGAGCGGTCACGCCCACCCACCGCAGCACCGCGCCGCTGGCCTTGACCAGCACCCAGATGAACGGCCGGAAGAGGGCGTAGAACCAGTTGATCGGCCCGGCAACGATGAGCGAGACGCGCTCGGCGTGCTGGAGCGTGAACGACTTCGGGACGATCTCGCCCATCACGACGTGGAAGAAGCTCAGGATGACGAACGCCGCGATCACCGAGATCGTCGTCGCCACGCCCGTGTGCCAGCTCCGCGGGAAGAGGTCGAGCGCCGAGCCGAGGATGTCCGACACCACCGGCTCGCCGATGGCGCCGAGGGCCAGGCTCGAAAGCGTCACGCCCAGCTGGATCGCCGAGATGAAGCGCGGCGGGTTGTCGACCAGGCGCAGCACGCGGGACGCGGCGCGGCTGCCCTGGGTCTCCAGCTCCTGGAGGCGGGTGCGGCGAACCGTGACGAGCGCGTACTCGGCGGCGACGAAGAATCCATTCGCCGCGATAACCAGCGCCACCGCCACGAGCTCGAGGGCGGTTGTCACCACGTACTCGGAACGTCGTCGCTCAAGCGAGCCTGAGTATAGTCGGCTGTCCTCAAGCTCTGGGTCCCGGATGCCGAAGACTTGGGCAGGTACGACCCCCTGGCGCGACGAACTTCCCGACCGGAGTCGCACGAACTCGTGCTAACGGCGGGGACAAGATGTGCCGATACCCTTGCCGAAGCGCGAGCGACCCTGACACTGGAGCATCTCTGTGGGCGAGCCAATCACGTGTTTGATCGTCGATGACCATGAGGTGGTACGCGAAGGCCTCCGCCTCGCGCTGTCCCGCACCGAGAACATCCGCGTCGTGGGCGAGGCCGCTGACGGCAGCGCCGCGGTGGCGCTCGCCAAGCGGCGTCGGCCGAACGTGGTGATCATGGATGTTCGGATGCCCGGGACCGACGGTCTGCAGGCAGCCCGCGAGATCACGACGGACGTCCCCGAGGCGGCCGTCCTCATGTTCACCGCCTACGGCGAGCGCAGCCTTCTGACGCGCGGCCTCGAGGCGGGGGCGAAGGGCTACATCCTGAAGGAGGCGCCGCACCAGACGCTCGTGCGCGCCATCCAGAAGGTCGCCGGCGGCGACGGCTACGTCGACCCGGCGCTGATGCCCGCGTTTCTCACGAAAGAGCGCGAGCACATGCTCACCGCCCGCGAGCGCGAGATCCTCCAGCTCCTGGCCGACGGCATGTCCAATGCGGACGTCGCCGGCAAGCTGTTCATCAGCCAGGAGACCGTGAAGAGTCACGTGCGGCATATCCTCTCCAAACTGGAGGCGGACACCCGCACTCATGCTGTCGCAATCGCTCTCCGACAGGCAATCATCGACTAGCACCCCGGCGCGGCCGCTCGGGCGTGTCGCCCAGGCGGGTGTGCTGGCCGTGGTCACGATCGCCGTTACGGCGGTCGTGTACGTCGCGACGGCGCAGGTGCTGCCGCAGGCGCTCGCCGTCATGGCCGCGGGTACGGTCGTCGTGCTCGCCCTCGGGGGCGCCACGTTCTGGTCGGTCCACCGTGACGCCGTCCGCCGGCGATCGGCCGAGGACTGGCACCGCCGGCTGCGACGCGAGCTGATCGAGCAGAGCGCATTCCTCGACGGCCTGGTCGGCGGCCTGGGGACGATGTCGTCGACGCTCGACCCGGCGCTCGTGCTCGAGCGCGCGACCGAGCAGGCCCACCAGCTGCTCGCGCCCGACGCGACCGTGCTCCTCGTGCCGGCTGCCGACGGCAACGGCCTGCGCCCGGCGGCGGCGCGCGGCATCGGCCTGGGCCCGATCGCCGACGTCGTGGTCGAGACGAACTCCTCGGCCCGGTTCGCGCCCGTCGCCGACCGGGGTGGCGACGACGCCCTCAGCAAGCGGCTGCGGCCCACGGCGCGGCTCACCGTCCCCATCGTCGCGGTCGACGAGCTGCGGGGCCTCCTCGTGCTGATGCGGCTCCGCGGCACCGAGCCGTTCAGCCCGGCCGAGCTTACCCAGGCGTCGGTGCTCGCCGACTTCGCAGCCACGACGGCCACGAACGCCCACCTCTTCGCCCGGGTCGAATCGCTCCTCGCCCAGGCCCGGATGCGCGAGACCGAACGGGCCGAGATGTCGCGGCGGGTCGTCTCGGCCGAGCAGGACGAGCGCCGAAAGCTCTCGCTCTTCCTCCACGACGGCCCCCTCCAGACCATGTCGGGCATCGCGATGATGCTCGACGCCGTGGCCGAGGACACCGCCACCGGCAACCTCGAGAGCGCCCTCTCGGTGCTCGAGACCGCGCGCGAGCGGCAGCGCGGCGTCGTCCGCTCGATGCGCGAGCTGTCGTTCGCCCTCGAGCCGTGGGTGCTGCGCGACCAGGGGTTCGTGGCAGCGGTCGGAGCGCTTGTGGACGAGGTGGAGCGCAGCCACCACGTGGCGATCGACCTCGACGTCGAGGCCGCGGCGAGCCTCCCGCCCGACGACCAGGTGTTCCTCTACCAGATCGTCCGCGAGGCCGTCCAGAACGCTGTGAAGCACGCCGCGCCGAGCCAGGTGTCGGTCTCGGTGAGCGGCGGTCCCGAGGCGGGGTACGACGTCCAGGTGCGCGACGACGGCACGGGCTTCGCCGCAGGCCCCGACGACGGCCTGCCCCACCACGGCCTGGCCTCGATGCGCGAGCGTGCCCAGATCCTGGGCGCCA
Source organism: Gaiellales bacterium (assembly GCA_050698235.1). Classification (GTDB taxonomy): domain Bacteria; phylum Actinomycetota; class Thermoleophilia; order Gaiellales; family JAICJC01; genus JAICJC01. The sequence continues at coordinate 13,108 of JBOHBE010000452.1, read as the reverse complement.
GGCTCCGGGTCGAGTCGGTGCCCGGCGCGGGAACGACGGTGGGGCTCCACATCGCGGGCGACGAGACCGATGCTGGGTAGGCGGCCCGACGCCTTCGAGGCGGGACTGGCAGACCTCGTCGCGGCGTGCGAGTCCGGCGTCGACCTGGCGGGCGTCCTCGAGGCCGCGCGCCGGGCGGCATCCGCGGCTGCGGGAGGCGCCGAGGCGGCGGCGTACGCGATCGCCGACGACGGGACGAACCTGCGGCTGGTCGGCGGCCCGGGCGTGGACGAGCTTGCGATCCCGGCCGAGCCCGAGCCGCACCACGTGGACGGGGCGTGGGTCGTACCGCTGATCAGCGCCCGGCGCACGGTGGGATGCCTGCTGGTGCGGGCGCCTGCGGACGCCAAGATCGACCGCGTGCGCCTGGTCGCGGGCATCGCCGCGCAGGCCGTCGAGGTCGCGCGGCTCTGGGAGGCGGTCGCCGGCGGCGCCAGCCATGACCCTCTGACGGGCCTCCCCGGACACCGCTCGTTCGATCGCGTCCTGGCCCGCGAGCTGTCGCGCGCGATGCGCACGGGCGACTCCGTCGCGGTCGGCGTGGTCGCGGTCGACGGGATGACCGAGCGAAACGAGGCGGACGGGCTCCCGGCCGGCGACGAGCTCCTCCGCACGGCCGCGGAGTGCTTCGGCGGCGGCGTGCGCCCCTACGACACCGTGTGCCGCCTCGGCGGAAACGACTTCGCCCTCGTGCTTCCCGCCATGGAGGCCGAGCCTGCGCGCGCCCTCATCGAGCGGCTGGCCGCCGCCTTCGCGGCGTCGGCGGGCGGAGCCACCGTCTCGGCCGGGGTCGCGGCCTTCCCGGCGAACGGCGACACCCAGGCCGAGCTGATGCGCCTCGCGACAGGCGCCCTCTACTGGGCCAGGCGCGGAGGAGGCGGGCGCGTCGTCGCATACGACGCCAACGTCGTCGAGGCACTCTCGGGCGAGGAGCACGCCCGCCGACTCGAGCGCGACACCTACGAGCGGACGCTGCGCGCCCTCGACGCGGCCCGCGGTCACTCGGCCACGGCGCGAGCGGTCAGCGACTACGCGGGCCATCTCGCGGCGGAGCTCGGGTTCCCGCCCGAGCGCGCCGACCGGCTGCGGATGGTGGCGTTCCTCTACGACGCGACGGCGCCTGGCGCCGAGCCGCGCGAGCGGGCACGGGTGGCGGCACGGGTCGCGTCGAGCGCCCTCGATGCCGAGGCCGCCGGGTGGCTCGAGGCTCCCGCCGCGGGCGGCGCTGACGGCCCGCTCGAGTCGCGGATCATCGCCCTCGCCGCGGCGTTCGTCGAGGCGGGCGGCCACACCGGGAACGCCGGCGCCGGCCGGGCGCTCGCCGACCTGTGGCAGCGGCGCGACGAGTTCGATCCCGCCTGCATGCGCGCGCTCGAGTCGCTGCTCGCGGCCCGCGAAGCCGTCTGATCACGGAACGGCTGGGGCCTCGAGAAGGCCCCGATTCCTCACCTCGAGCACCCGCGTGCAGGCGATCGCTCTGATGAACGCCCGATCGTGGGTGACGGCGACGATCGTGCCGCGGAACTGCCGGAGCGCCTCCTCGACGACGTCGATCGAGTCGAAGTCGAGGTGGTTGGTGGGCTCGTCCAGGAGCAGGAGCTCCGCGCCGCTCGACACGAGCACCGCGACCAGGAGGCGCGACCGCTCCCCGGGGCTGAACGTGCCGATCGGGCGGTGCATCTGCTCCTGGTCGAAGAGGAAGTGGCCCAGAAACGCGCGGGCGTCCTCCTCGTACGCCACCACCTGGGAGCGGTAGAAGTCGAGGATGCCGCGCTCGAGCGGCAGGTCGTGGTGAGTCTGGGGCAGGACGGCCGTCTTGGCGTCGACGGTCACGCGGCCGCTCCGCGAGGCGAGCGTGCCGGCGAGAAGGCGCATGAGCGTCGTCTTGCCCGCCCCGTTCTCGCCGACGACAGCGACCCGCTCGCGGCCCTTGACCGCCAGGTCGACGGCCTCAAGGACGGGACGCCCGCCGAGATCGACCGACACCCCGCCGAGCGCGGCAACGCGCCGCCCACGGGTCGAGACGCCGTCGAGCGAGAGCGTGAAGCTCGGCGCCTTGGCCGGGTCGGCGATCCACTCCGCCTGCTGCATCTGCCGCGCGAGGCGGCGCTCGCGCACCTTCGCCTTGCGTGCCACCCGCTTGGCGATCTTCAAGATGTGCGGCGCACCGGCGCCGCGGATCACCGTCCGCTCGACCGAGGCCGCCTGTGCCTTGGCCCGCGCGATGTCGGCCTCCATCCGGCGCCGGTAGGCGTCCTGGGCCCTGAACTCCGCTGACATGCGCTCGAAACGGTGCTGCTTCTCGGCCCGGTACGCCGTGTAGCCGCCGTCGTAGCGGGCGAGCTCGTCGGTGACGCCGTCGAGCTCCATGATGTGCGAGACCGTGTTGTCGAGAAAGCGGCGGTCGTGGCTCACGACGAGCACGCCGCCGGGGAACTCGCCGAGGAACCGCTCGAGCCAGCGCAGCCCGCCCAGGTCGAGGTGGTTGGTCGGCTCGTCGAGGAGCAGGATCGTCGGCCGCCCCAGAAGGACGCCCGCCAGCATCACCCGCGCCTGCTCCCCGCCCGAGAGGTCGCCGAACCGGGCGGCTGCGGAGAGGTGCGCGATGCCAAGGTGTGCCCGCGCGTCGTCGATCGCGGCGTGGAACGTCCAACCGTCCAGGCCGGCGAAGCGCGCGAGGACGTCGTCGTACTCGCGCATCGCCGCCGTCCGCCGCTCCGGCCGCGCCATCTCGGCCTCGAGCTCGCGCATCCGCTCGTCGAGCGTGTACACCTCGCCGATCGCGCGCTGGAGATAGCCGCGGAGCGTCGCGTCCGGGTCGGGCGGCGCCTGGTGCAGAAGCGCGATCCGGTCGTCGGCTCCGACGATCACCCGGCCCGAGTCGGCATGCTCGACGCCCGCCAGGATGCGAAGGAGCGTCGACTTGCCGGTGCCGTTGGGCCCGACGAGGGCTGTCCGCTCGCCCTTACCGAGGGTGAAGGTTGCGTCCGTGAAGAGCGGCTCGGCGTCGTGCGCCTTGCACAGCGAGTCTGATTTCAACACGGGCGCCCATACCTCTCACAGGGAGTATGGCACGCGCAGCCGGTTTCTGGAGGGCGGCTACCGCTTGCGGCGCTTGGTCCGCAGCCGGGCCGCCGTCGCCGCCTCGGGCTTGGCGGTCGGCGTGTGCACCGGGCCCGCCGCTGCGGGAGCCACCACGGGCGCCGGTGTCGCGGTGCCGGCGCCGCGACGGCGGAAGAGCACCACGAAGATGATGCCGGCGACGATCGTCACCGCCGAGGCGACCCACACGTTCAGGCGCTGGCCGTAGTAGTGGTGGGCCGGATCGATCCGCAGCGTCTCGACCCAGATCCGCTCGAAGGAGTAGAGCGTCGCGTAGAGCGCGAACACTGTGCCGTACGGCACTTCGCGCCAGTAGCGGCGGATGAACCAGATCAGGATCCCAAACACCACGAGGCTCGCCAGCGACTCGTAGAGGAACGTCGGGTGGAAGGTCTGCCCCTCGTGATAGGGCAGCTGGGGATGGTCGATCTTGACCGCCCACGGCAGGTCCGACGGCCGGCCGTAGAGCTCCTGGTTGAAATAGTTGCCCCACCGGCCGAGCGCCTGCGCCAGGATCAGCCCTGGGGCGATGCAGTCGGCGACCGCCCAGAACCCGAGCTTCACCCGGCGACAGCCGATCCACGTCCCGAGCATCCCGCCGAGGACGGCGCCGTAGATGCCGAGACCGCCCTTCCAGATCTTGAACATGTCGATGAGGTGGTGCTGGAACGCGCCCCAGTCGGTGACGACGTGGTAGAGGCGCGCGCCGATCAGCCCTAGCGGGACGGTCCAGACGGCGATCGAGTACACGAGCTCCGGATCGAACCCGCGCCGGCGAAACTCGCGCCGTGCGATCCAGCCGGCGATCAGCACGCCGGCGGCGAGCAGGAGCCCGTACCAGCGCACCTGGAACCCGCCGGCCTTGATCAGGAACGGGTCGCCGGGGCTCGGGATCGAGAGAACGATCACGCGCGAGAGGTTAGCGCCTCAGTCCGCCGTCCAATGTGGCTTCCCGAAACTGGACGTGGAGCGGTTTTTCGGCTACCACGAGAGTAGGCCGTCGTTCGCGGCGGCCGGGCGTCCCGAACCCCTGCGGGAGGCCCCGGCTCCGGCTTAAAGCTTTGCCCCTCCGGCGCCGATGAGTCCCGCACGACTCCCCAAATTCGGCGATGCCGGCCTCACCGGTTTGCGCTATCGCCGCCTCACCGCTCGCCGGAAAGGAGCAGCCGAGGTGACAACCCCCACGTTGAGCCGCAACATCGTCATCTCGGTGGTGCTCGCCCTGGCAGCGGCCGTCGCGCTCGTCCTCTACACGAACCATGTGCAGGACTCCGCCAAGTCGTCGAGCGACGCCGTTCGCGTCGTCGTCGTCACGCACGACATCAAGGCCGGCACCGCCGTCTCCTCGGCGGCTGCTGACGGCGACCTGGCCTACCGGTCCGTGCGCCGCTCCGACCTCGTGCCGGGCGCCTACACCGACCTGAACGCGGCCGGCGGCCTCGTCCTCACCCAGCCCGTCTTCCACGGCGACCAGCTGACCGCCAGCCGAACCGGCGTGGCCCATGACCAGAGCGTGTCGGCCCGGATCACCGGGAACCAGCGCGCCTTCCGGCTGCCCGTCGACGCCAACTCCGGGATGACCGGCGACATCCACGCCGGCGACCGGGTGGACGTGCTCGCAAGCTATGTGACCCAGACGAACCAGGTCGTGACCTACGTCGTGGCCGCCGGCGCCCTCGTCATGGAGGTGAAGCCGGCCGTCGCGGCGCAGTCTGGCGACGCGACCGCGCAGGGCTCGATCCTGCTGCGGCTGACCGAGCACCAGACCTCGTACGTGGCGAACGCGCTCGCCAACTCCGACGGCGCCCCGGCCGGCGGGTCGAAGACCATCTGGGTCGCCCTCGCCGGCGCCCGCGGCGCCACCTGGGATCAGGACGCGCCCGTCCTGCTTCCCGGCGCCTTCCCCAAGAACGGCGTCCCCGCAAAGTGACAGGAGCCCGACCGATGGAATCCGACCTCATCCGCGTCGCCCTCCAGGCTGACGAGCCGTCGATCCGCGACCTCTTCGAGCGGTCGGGCATGGTCGCGATCGTCGAGTCGGCTCCCGAGGTGCTGGTGTGGCACCTCCCGTCCGACAGCGACGGCCTTCCGGCCGAGCTCCGCGCCGCGCTGGCCGACCCGCACGGGCCGGGCATCGTCGCGCTGACCGACGACCACCCCAGCCGCTGGTTCGAGGAGGCGATGCACCTCGGCGTCGACGACGTGCTCTGCCTGCCGCAGTCGTCCCAGTCGCTGGGCATGGCAGCCGCCAAGGCCCGCGCCTCGCGCGCCCGCCGCGCCGCGGCGATGTCCGTGCACAGCCTCCCCAGCACCTCCCGCGCCGGGCGCGACGCGCACGTCTTCACCGTGTTCTCGACCAAGGGCGGCTCTGGCAAGACGGTGATCTCGACGAACCTCGCGGTGTGCTTCGCGCGCCAGGGCCTGCGGACGCTCCTGGTCGACCTCGACCTGCACTCCGGTGACGACGCCCTCGTCCTGGGCCTCTCGCCGCGCTGGACGGTCCTCGACCTCGTCCAGTCTCCCGGAGACCTCGACGCCGAGAAGCTCGCCGGGTTCGTCACCCGGCACACGAGTGGCGTCGACCTCCTCCCCGCGCCGACCCGCCCGGACGAGGAGGAGCTGGTCGCCATCGACCGGCTGGAGCCGCTGCTCGAGGTGGCGCGCAAGAGCTACGACGCGGTCGTCATCGACACGTCGTCGAGCTTCTCGCCGGCGACGCTGCTCGCGATCGACCACACGGACACCCTCATCCTCGTCGGCGCGTCCGACGTCCCGACGATCAAGAGCCTGAAGATCGCGCTCGAGACGCTCGACCTGCTCGAGATGAACCTGGCCGACATGCGGATCCTCATGAACCGCTCGGGCGCCAAGGTCGGTCTCGAGGACCGCGACGTCGAGCGGACGCTCAGGCGCGAGATCACCTACACCCTGCCGTCCGACAAGGCGATCCCCGTCTCGGTGAACCGCGGCCAGCCGGTCGTCGTCGACAACCCCAAGTCTCGCGTGGCCCGCTCGCTCCAGGAGATCGCGCACTCGCTCCACGGAGTCGTCGGGAGCCGCCAGTGACGCCCGACCGGCGCAAGCGCACCCTCGCCGGGCGCATGCGGCGGGCCGAGCCGGCCGAGCCGGCGGCGGTCGCAAGCCCCGAGCAGAACGACCCGTTCGCAGAGATCCGCCAGGCCGCCCAGGCCGAGGCGGTCCGCGAGCTCGGCCATGAGCTCTCGGAGGGCGACATCCGTGAGGAGGACCTCCACGAGAAGGTCACCAAGGCCATCGATGTAGCGCTGGCCGAGGCCGGGACGCCGCTCAGCTCGACCGACCGCGCCCGGCTCGTCCGCGAGATCACGCACAACATCCTCGGCTACGGGCCGATCGAGCCGTTCCTGGCCGATCCGGAGGTCACCGAGGTGATGGTGAACAACCACCACACGATCTACGTCGAGCGCCGCGGGCTGATCGAGGAGACCGAGGTGCGCTTCGGCTCGGAGCGGCATCTGCTCCAGGTGATCGACCGCATCGTCGCCCAGACCGGCCGCCGGATCGACGAGTCGAGCCCGATGGTCGACGCCCGCCTGCCCGACGGCTCGCGGGTGAACGCGATCATCCCGCCGCTCGCGATAACCGGGCCGTCGCTCACGATCCGCAAGTTCTCGCGCGAGCCGCTCTCGATGGACGACCTCGTCTCGTTCGGGAGCCTGTCCCACCAGGCCGCCGCGTTCCTCGAGGCCTGCGTCGAGGGCAAGCTGAACGTCCTCATCTCGGGCGGCACCGGCACCGGCAAGACGACGCTTCTGAACGTGCTCTCGTCGTTCATCCCGGAGCGGGAGCGCATCATCACGATCGAGGACGCCGCCGAGCTGAAGCTCGTCCAGCGCCACGTCATCAGCCTCGAGGCGCGCCCGTCCAACATCGAGGGCAAGGGCGCGATCACGATCCGCGACCTCGTCCGGAACGCGCTTCGCATGCGGCCCGACCGGATCGTCGTCGGGGAGTGCCGCGGCCCCGAGGCCGTGGACATGCTCCAGGCCATGAACACGGGCCACGACGGCTCGCTGACCACGATCCACGCGAACAGCCCGCGCGACGCCCTGGCCCGTACCGAGACGCTCGTCCTCACGGCCGGCTTTGACCTGCCGCTGAAGGCGATCCGCGACCAGATCGCGAGCGCGTTCGACCTGATCATCCAGGTCAACCGGCTGGTCGACGGCCGCCGCCGCATCACCCACATCACCGAGGTCGGGCGGATGGAGGGCGACGTCATCACGCTTCAGGATCTGTTCGTCGCCTCGTTCGTCGACGAGGCGGGCGGAGAGCAGGTCACGTCGAAGATGCGCCACACGGGCATCCGGCCGGGCTTTGGCGACAAGCTCGAGCAGCACGGCGTCACGCTTCCGAAGTCGTTCTTCGGCGACACGACCGCGAAGGTCGACGTGCTCCGCCGCGGCAAGGAGCGGAGGACCGCGTGATCGCCGGCCGCGCCGGCCGCGCGGCGGCCCTGGCACTCCTCTCCGCGGCGCTCGCGGCTCCGGCCGCCCTCGGCGCCGCGCCGCCCACCGAGGTGACGGGCGTCCAGCCCGCGGGAGCCCACTCCGTCCGCGTGATCGTGAAGGCCGCGGGTGATCTGGCCACGTCCGACGTCGAGGCCGACCTGGGCGGGCGGTTCGCCTTCGTCGAGGGCGTCCACCAGACCGGGCCCGTGCGCCCCACCGATCTCGTCTTCGCCGTCGACACCTCGGGCTCGATGGCAGGCGCGCCGATCGCCGCGGCCACGGCGGCCGGCCGGCGCCTGCTCGACGCGGTCGGCCACACGGGGCGCGTCGGCCTCGTCACGTTCTCGGACACGGCCCAGGTCGTCCGGCCTCTCACCGCCGACACCGACGCCGTCCGCACTGCGCTCGCCGGTCTCGACACGCACTCCGGGACGGCCCTCTACGACGGCATCGGCCTGGCGGTCGACACGGCGCTGGCCGGGTCAGACCCGGGCGCCCGCCGCATCGTTGTCGTCCTCTCCGACGGCGCCGACACCTCATCGACGGCGACGCTCGCAGCGCTGACACACCGCCTGCGCGGCGCCGGCGTCGAGGTCGACGCGGTCGGCCTCGAGTCGTCGCCATCGTTCCAGGCGGGGCCGCTCCGCCAGATCGCGTCGGCGACCGGCGGCGAGCTCGCCCCGACCCGCACGCTCGCGGGCCTCGAGCCGATCGCGCTTCAACTCTCGCAGGCGCGACTCGCGACCACCTACGCGGTCGACGTCAGCCTGCCGCAGTCGAGCGCCCGCTCGCTGCACGTCCGGGTGCGCGGCGGGACCCCGGCGAGCGTCGCCCTGCCGGCGGGCGTGTCGGGAGCGTCAACAGGCTTCTGGTCGGCCTACGGGGGCCCGCTCGTAATCGTGCTCGGCGTCTTCGCGGTCGGGATGGTCGCGTTCGTCGTGAGCGCTGCGTCCGGGGCGCGCGTCCCCCCGCTCTCAACCCGCCTCGCGCAGTACACGGCCGAAGGCGGCGCGGGCAGCCCACGGGCTCGCTCGCTCTTCCTGCTCGAGCTGTCCGAGGCGCTGGAGGCGCGGCTGGGTGAGCGCTGGGCGTGGAAGCGCCTCGATCGCCTGTGCGGCCAGGCCGGGATCGTGCGACCGACGGGCCACGTCGCCCTCGCGACCGCCGCCAGCGCCGCAGCCGGCGGGCTCGCCGCAACCGCCTTCCTCGGCCTTCTCGCAGGCATCGTCGGCCTGGCAGCCGGCCTGGCAGCTCCGATCGCCGCCCTTCGGTTCCGGGCGGCGCGCCGCCACCGGCAGTTCGAGGCAGAGCTGCCCGAGCTCCTCTCGGTCTGGGCGAGCGCGCTTCGGGCCGGCCGCTCCTTCACCCAGGCGCTCGACTCGATCGTCGACGAGGCCGGCGAGCCGGCGCACACCGAGTTCCGCCGAGCACAGCAGCAGGTCAGGCTCGGCGTCCCTGTCGAGCAGGCGCTCGACGAGATGTCACAGAGGCTGCGGTCGGAGAGCTTCGAGCTGGTCGTCCTCACCACCGACGTCCAGCGCCGCGTGGGCGGCAACGTCGCCGAGATCTTCGACCAGGTCGCCGACACCGTCCGCCGCCGGCATCAGTTCTCGGCCCGCGTGAAGGCGCTGACGTCGATGGGCCGGCTCTCGGCTCAGGTGCTGATCGGGATGCCGTTCGCGATGGCCGGGATGCTGACCCTCATCAACCACGGCTACATGCGGCCGCTCTACACGACCCGCACCGGCCACATCCTGATCGCCGTCGGGCTCGCGATGATGACGGCCGGAGCGCTGATCCTGCGCCGTATGGTCAGGCCGAGGACGATCGCGTGACCTGGCTCCTCGCCACAGCGATCCTGCTCGGCGGCGCCGTGTTCTTCGCCCTGCGGGCGGCGACGCAGGGCCGGCTCCAGGTCGAAGCCGTTCTCGGCCGGATGTCGGGCTACGGCTATGCCCCCGCCCCGAGCGGCTCCGACCCGCGGGCCTGGCTGCGGAAGATCGGATACGTCGCGCCGGGCGGGCGCGGCGAGGCGGCCGAGGTTCTGCGGCGCAAGCTCGCCGCCGCCGGCTGGTCAAAGCACCTCGTCCCCGAGGACGTCGCCGGCCTGAAGGTCGTGCTGCCGGCCGCCGCGTACGGCGGCATGTTCGTCGCTGCCGCGTTCGACGTCATCCCGGTCCTCGTCGCCGCGGTCACGGGCCTGGCGCTGTCGGCCCTGGCGTACGTCGGGCTTCCGGCGGTCATCGACATGCGGATGCGCGGGCGCCGCGACAAGATCGTGTCAGGGCTGCCAACCGTGCTCGACCTGCTCACCCTCTCGATCGAGGCGGGCATGAGCTTCGACGCGGCGGTGGGCCGCCTCGTGCGCCGGCTCGACGGCCCGCTGATCGACGAGCTTGCGTTCATGCAGCGGGAGATGCAGCTCGGCACCGGCCGCTCCGACGCGCTGACCGCGCTGGCCCTGCGGGTCGACGCCGCCGAGGTCACGAGCTTCGCCCGGGCCCTGGCCCAGGCCGAGAAGCTCGGGGTGCCGCTCGCGCACATGCTGCGGACGCAGGCCGACGAGCTCCGGATCCGCCTCAGGAACCAGGCCGAGGAGCAGGCGATGCGGGCGCCCGTGAAGATGCTCTTCCCGACGGTCGGCCTGATCTTTCCCGCCGTCTTCATCGTCGTGCTCGGCCCAGCGGTCATCTCGCTGCTCGACAACCTCGGCCGCGTTCGATAGCCGCTGCCGGCGCGTGCCGGGAGGGATAACCCGTCCGGTATCGAACACCGGCCCGATGCCCGCCGCCCGCCGCCGTGCTGCGCCGATCCCTGCGCTGCCTCCACATCTCGAAGCCGCGCTCGGGGTCATCGAAGCCGTCCAGTCGCTCGGAGAGCTCGTGGACGTCGCCGAGATCCTCGCGACGCTGGCCCGCCGCCTGACCGAGCTCGTGGACGCGAGCGCGTGCCTCGTCTCGCTGGTCGACGTCGCGGGCGGGACCGTGCGCGACCGGGCCGGGTACGCCCGCGCGCCGCACGAGTGGCCGCGCGCGGCCGAGGAGTACACGCTCGCCGACTACCCGCGCACGGCTGGGGTCATCGAGACGGGCGTGCCGTACGGCTGCTCGCTGGGGATCGGGCGCCCCGACGGAGCCGAGAGCGCGCGCCTGCGCGACCTTGGATACCGGGCGCTCCTGATGCTCCGCCTTCGCGTCGACGGCGAGCCGTACGGGCTGATCGAGATCTACGACGAGCACCGGCGCACGTTCGCGCAGGCCGAGATCCGACTCTGCCAGGCGCTTGCCACCGAGGCCGGGAAGGCGGTGTCGCGGGCCCGCATGGCCGAGCGGCTCGAGGAGGCGTACTTCTCGACGCTCGGAGCCCTGGCGGCGGCGCTCGAGGCGAAGGACGCCTACACGTCCGACCACGCGATGCACATCGCCGAGCTGGCCGGCGCGGTGTGCGAGCGGCTCGACATCCCGCCGGGCGAGTCGCGGATCGTCCGCCTCGCCGCGCTCCTTCACGACATCGGCAAGATCGGCGTCCCCGAGGTGATCCTGCGAAAGCCCGGGCCGCTGACCGCCCGCGAGACAGCGAAGATGCGCCAGCACGCCGAGATCGGGGCGCGGATCCTGAAGCCGGTCCCCCACTTCGCCGAGCTCGTCCCGCTCGTCCGCGCGACCCACGAGCGCTGGGACGGCACCGGCTATCCGGAGGGCCTCGTCGACGAGAAGATTCCGCTCGGCGCCAGGGTGATCTGCGTGTGCGACGCCTTCCATGCGATGACCGAGGACCGCGTCTACCGGCGGGCCATGCCGGTGGCCGATGCGATGGCCGAGATCGAGCGCTGCTCGGGGACGCAGTTCGACCCGGAGTGCGCTGATGCGCTGCTCGATGTCGTGCGAGCGCAGGGCTGGCCGCGGATCGCGCGCGACCGGGTTGTCAGGCTTGCCCACGGGCCTGTCTAAGCCCTCGGTCTAGACCGTCCTCATTCTTCCGGTGCCCCGCATGCCACGCCGCGGCATGCGAGTGCCCCTGTCATGTCGGTTTCGGCCGTAGGATGGAGGGTCGGACTAGTCCTTCTCTCGATCTCTCCCCCACCGGTCGGACGATGCGACGCAAACGCATGCTGGGCGACGGTCAACCCGCAAGCTGCCTCCGAGCAAAGGAGCGTCATCATGCGGGCACCTCCAATTGTTCTGGCCGTCGCCGTGGTGGCGGTGGCCGGGGTCGCCCCGGCCGCCGCAGGAGCCCACCCCGCGCGCATCGCAGCCGGACGTCACTGCGTCGTGTGGATCGCGCCGACGAGCGGGCGCGCTCCGTCGAGGTTGTCGCCCATGCGGTGCTACACAGCGCTCGCGCGGGCGCTGGGGGTCGCGCGCGGCCGGCCGCCGAAGGGTTTCGCCGATCCGAAGACCGGCCTCGTGCCCGATGCCAGCACGCTGATCTCGACCGACTTCAACGGCGCCAACATGGCCGGCGCCTCGCTGACCTGGACGGTGTCGAACACCAACGGGTGCAACGGCGGATTCCAGTACTCGGCCGCCAGCATGCCGAGCGGCTGGAACGACAAGGTCTCGTCGTCGCAGTCGGCGCACGGCTGCGCCTCGAACGTCCACTTCCACAACACCAACTTCGGGGGCGCGACGATCACCTGCACCTGCGCGACGATGGGCGCGATGAGCAACCAGACCTCCAGCGAGACCTGGAGCCAGTGACGGCGGCCGCCGGGGGGCCGCGCGCCGGCCCCCCGGCGATGCCCGTGCGTCGCCCGTGTCACACCGCCTGCTCGAGCGGCACCCCATAGATATGGGGCGCGACCGTGATTCGAGGCGCCTCGAGGACCTGTTCTCGCAGCACGAGCAGGAGTTGGGACGCTTCATTGCGCAGCTCGTCCACAGCCGACAACTCGCAGACGACCTCGTCCAGGAGACGTTTCTCGCCGCCTGGCGGTCGCGCGGCGACCTCGACGACGTGCGCGATCCGCGGGCATGGCTCTACGGGATCGCCCGCCACCGCGTCCTCATGTACCTCCGCGGCTGGCGCCGGGCGATCGCGGCATACGAGCGGTTCGTCGAGCGGGACGTGCAGGTGCCGCCGGACGAGGCCGACGCGTACGCCGTCCGCGACCTCATGGCGCGGACGCTCTCAGCGGAGGAGCGGGCCGTGATCGTGCTCTTCCACCTGCACGGCTTCCGGGCCGACGAGATCGCCGACATCTCGGGGAAGTCGCACGACGCAGTTCGCAAGCAGCTCGAGCGGGCGCGGGCCAAGCTCGCTCGCGCCCACGCCGGCCCGGACGAGGCAGGGGAGCGGACGACGCTGTGAGCGGCCTCGAGCATCAGATCGACCAGATCGTCGCGCCGTTGGGCGCGATACGTCCGGCGACGCGCGGTTCGGGCCGCCCCGTCGCTCGCCGGCACACCGCCCTGGCGGCAGCAGTGGCGGTGCTCCTGGCGGCGGTCGCGTTGGGCGCCACATGGGCGGTGCTCAAC
>JBOHBE010000451.1:0-2474 GCA_050698235.1 Gaiellales bacterium | reverse complement strand
GGGGTCATCGGAGCGTCCCAGAACGCGACCTACTGGGGCGTGATCGCCCTGCGCGCCGCCGGCGTCCCCGCCCCCCAGAGCTCGCTCGCGGTGATCCGCGGCGGCCAGCGCTCGAACGGCGGCTACTCGTGGTCGGCGTCGGCGGGGCCCGATTCCGACGACACCTCCGCCGCCGTCATGGCGCTCCGGGCCGCGGGCCAGTCGTGCGCCAGCCGCCCGGTCGCGCACGCCTTCGACTACCTGGCGACGTCGCAGACGGCGGCCCACGGCTACGCCCTGCTGCCGGGAAGCTCCGCAAACAGCCAGTCGACGTCGTGGGCGATCCAGGCCAGGCACACCTGCGGCCTGCGAAACCGCCAGGCGCTGGCCTGGCTCCACGCCCGCCAGCTGCCATCGGGCGCCTACAACTACCAGCCTGGCGTGACCACGACGCCGGCCTGGGTGACGGGTCAGGTGCTCCCGGCCGTCAACGGGCGGTCGTACCCGATCCGGTGACTCCTCACTGGAGCCAGACGGCGACGCTGACGATCAGGTAGATCACGAGCAGCTGAAGGCCCTCGAGCCAGTTCGTCTCGCCGCCGCGGGCGACGAGCGTTGCGACGAGGGCAGCGGCGCCCAGCGCCGCGAGCTGGAACGGGTCGAAGACGAGCGAGAGCTCGCTGCCCATTGCGATCGACGCGAAGACCGCGATCCCGCTCGCTCCGAGGGCGATCTGGATGCCGGACCCGTACGCGATCGCCATCGAGAAGTCGACACGGTTCCGGTAGGCGAGCCGGACAGCCGAGAAGTGTTCGGCCACGTTCCCGACGAACGGGATGAGGATCAGCCCCACGAAGGGCCGGGGGACCCCCAGCTGCTCGACCGTCGGCTTGATCGAGTCGACCAGCACCTCCGAGACCACGCCGGTCGCGACCGCCGTGACCGCCAACGCGACGATCGCCTCGCTCACCGACCACCTGGCCTGGCCGGCCTCGTCCTCGAACTTCTGGCCAGGCATGCTGAAGCTGAAGACGAGGTAGGCGCCGTAGGACACGAGCAGCGCGGCTCCGGTCCAGCGCGAGAGCACCTCGGCGGAGTCGGAGGAGTGAAGCGCCGCGAACAGCGTCGGAAAGCCGAGACCGGCGACACCAAGGATCAGCATCGACGAGTTCATGCCCGCCACCCGCTCGTTGAAGCTCTGGACGCCGTTCTTCCATCCGCCCACGATGAGCGACAGCCCCAGGATGAGGAGGATGTTCCCGATCACCGAGCCGATGATCGAAGCGCGGGCGATGTCGTCCAGGCCGGCATTGATCGCGAGGATCACGATCACCACCTCGGGGAGGTTGCCGAACGTCGCGTTCAGGAGCGCCGAGACACGCGGTCCCGCGGTGTTCCCGGCCTGGTCGGTCGCCTCGCCCAGAAGCCACGCGAGGCCGATGAGCGCAATCGACGCAGCGCCGAAGACGAACTCGCCGCGGATGTCGGCGGCCTTCAGGCCGACGGCGATCGCCGCAAGGCCGATCACGACGGCAAAGAGTGTGCGGTCGCGCGTGTTCACAGGTACCAGAAGGACGTGGCCACGATCGCGTAGACGGCCATCAGCTGGGCGCCCTCGAGCCAGTTCGACTCGCCGTCGGCCGCAATCAGCGCCGTGATGGTCACGGCCGCCGCCAGCGCGAGCACCTGGATCGTGGGGAAGACGAGATCGAAGTGGTGCGGCGTGAGGAGCGAGATGAACACGAGCAGCGGCGCGACGCCCAGCGCCACCTGGAGCGACGACCCGAGCGACACGACCATCGAGAAGTCCATCTTGTTCTGGTAGGCGATCTTGATGCCGACGATGTTCTCGGCGATGTTGCCGACGATCGGGACGATGACGAGGCCGAGGAACGCCGCCGAGATCCCAACATCGGAGATCACGCCCTCAAGGGTTCCCACGAAGACGTCCGAGATCAGGGCGACCGCACCGGTCGACGCCAGGAGCAGCACCATGGCGAGCCGCGCCGTCAGGTGCGGCACCTGACGATGGGATGTGGCGCCGGTGCCCGTGCGGAAGTAGTACACGAGGCTCAGAAGGTAGAGGCCGAGCAGGATGACGGCCGTGACGTCGGAGATCGTCTGCGTGTCGGCCCCGGTACCGCGCGCCGCTGCGAAGGCCGTCGGAAGCCCCAGCCCGATGACGGCGAGCGCCAGCATCGAGGCGTTCATACCCGCGATGCGCTGGTCGAACGTCTGGACGCCGTTCTTGAGGCCGCCGATGAGAAACGACGCGCCCAGGACGAGCAGCGTGTTCCCCAGGATCGAGCCCGTGATGGACGCCGTGGCGACCTCGAGCTGCCCGGCGCGGATCGCGAAGATCGTGATGATCAGCTCGGCCGCGTTCCCGAACGTCGCGTTCAGGACGCCGCCGACCTTCGGCCCGGAGCTCTCGGCCAGCTGCTCGGTCGCGACACCCACGATCCATGCCAGCGAGATCAGCGCCAGCCCGGAGA
>JBOHBE010000450.1:0-2790 GCA_050698235.1 Gaiellales bacterium | reverse complement strand
ATCGACCAGGCGATCGAGGCCGCCAAGATGTGCCCCGGCGCGAAGTACGGGTCGGTTGAGGTGCGGCCGGTCATGCAGATCCCGGCCCGGGTCTGACTCCAGCGCGCGTCTGCTCGGCCGCTCGCCGGGCCTCGGCCTCGTACGGATTCCGCGCGTAGCCGCGCAGGAGGTACGAGAGAGGCGTGGCGAGCGGCCCTCCGTCGGATCGTCCCGGGAACCGGACGCCCCCATCGCGTGTCTCACCATCGACCACGATGGAGGTTTCGATGAGCGCGATGCGACGGTTCGTATGGGTGCCGGCGGCGATGATCGTCGTGTCCGGCCTGGCGGGAGCGGCGGCCGGCTGCTCGGGGAGCGGTTCGGCGTCCGAGGGCGGAGCGACGGGCGGCGGCAAGGCCGTCGTGCACGCCTCGGCGTCGGGCGGAGGCGTCGGGGTGGCGCAGGACTCGCTGGGCGTCCTGGTCGCCCCGAGCGCGACCGGGGCGGCGGGGAACAACGATCAGACCCTCCGGTCGGCGGCGACGGGCGAAAAGCTTGCAAGCGACCCTCTGAAGAGCCTCCCGGCGCTGCGATCGGCCGTCATCAAGACCGCCGACGTCGGTCTGCGCGTCGACCACGGCCATTTCGGCCAGACACGGTCGGCGGTCAGGAAGATCGCAGGCGACCTCGGCGGCTACGAGACGCACAGCTCGACGAGCGGGTCGAAGATCCACAGCGGCCAGATCACGATCCGCGTGCCCGCCCGTGGGTTCAGGCGGGCGATGGACGCCATCGAGGGCATCACCCACGTCCACGTGACCGCCGAGGGCGTCACCGGGCAGGACGTGAGCCAGCAGTTCGTCGACCTCCAGGCGCGGCTTGTGAACCTCGAGGCGCAGGAGAAGGTGCTCCTGCGGCTGATGGACCGCGCAGAGACGATCTCGGAGTCGATCCGGGTCGAGAACTATCTCCAACAGGTCGAGTTCCAGATCGAGGATGTCCAGGGCCGGATGCTCTACCTCCAGAACCGCACGTCGATGTCGACGATCACCGTGGCGCTGCACGAGGCGGGCAAGAAGCCGGCCCCGCCGCAGCACGCGAGCGCCCTCTGGAAGGCCGGTGAGCGCTCGCTGGGCGCCGCGCTGGCCGTCGTCACGGGCGTGATCGTCGGCGCCGGGCTGGTCGTGCCGCTGTCGATCCTGGCACTGCTTGCGCTCCTGGTGGGCCGCCGCCTCGCTCCCCTGGCCCCGCAGCTTCGGGTCAGGCGCGCGAGCGACCCGTCAGCGTCCAACGAGGGCTGACGAACATCGGGGCCAGGCTCCGGCCTGGCCCCGGCGGTCGGCTCACTCGTCGGTGAGAACCGCCGTCGTGCCGTCGAACGTCGACGTATTGCCCGCCGAATCGGTCATCGAGACCGAGACGTGGACATGCCCGGGGACGAACGAGCTCGCGTCGATGCCGTGGACGACCACGATGCCGCGGTCGCCCCAGGCCGATCCCGAGGCGGTGTGGCCCGCAGAGTCGGTCAATGTGACGGTCACGGTTCCCGACATGCCGGGCGCGTCGGGCAGCGCCACCTGGACGCTCACGTCGCCCGCCGTCTGCGGGGTGATCGTGTCGGGCCGACAGGCTCCGATGACATGGGCGGCGACCGGCGGCGCCGGCGGCTGGGTCTCCTTGACAGCGTGGCCGGAGAAGTCGGTGCTGTTCCCCGCCGCGTCGGTGATCGTGCCGTGCAGATCCAGCGTGCCGTCGGCGAATCCGCTCACATCGGCGCGCCATGCGACGGCGATCGAGCCGCCGACCCGTGCGCCGAGGTCGACGCCGTCGACGCTCGCCGTCAGCGTGTCGGACGAGTCGGTGCCGTCGGGGAACGTGGCCTGGATGATCGCGGAAGACTGGTTCAGCGAGTTGACGAACCCGGCGGCGTTGTCGGCGCTCTCGGGCACCGTGAACGACGTGGGAGCCTCCGGCGCGACGGTGTCCTTGACGGCGGAGTCGCGCGAGGTGCTCGAGTTCCCTGCCGGATCCGTCACCGTGACCGTGAGCGGCAGCGGCCCGTCGGGAAGATCAGTGAGGTTGAGCGGGCCGACGACGTACCTGTAGCTCCCGCCGTCGAACCGGACGCGCTGCCCGCCGACCGAGACGACGACGCTGTCGGCCGCATCGGTGGCCTGCGGGAACCGGGCGATGACCGTGACCGCGCCCGCGGAGGCCGCGTTCACGTAGCCGTCCGGATTCTGATCGCCGCCCGCCACGCGGAGGCTGGCGGAGTTATCGGGAGGCGAGCTGTCCTTTGTGATCGAGTCGCCACCGGTCGGAGTCGAGGGGTTCCCGGCCTCGTCGACCGTCCATGCCGAGACGGTCAGCTTGCCGTCGGGAAGCGTGCTCGCATCGACGTGGAGCGTCGTCGCGAAGCCCATGACGTCGCCAGAAGCATCGGCCGTCTCGTCGCCGGCGGCGATCTGGACGTGGAGCCGCGCGCTCGAGTCCGGATCGGCCACATGGACCGTCACCGGCACCGATGCCGCCTCTTCGCCGTTCACGACCTCGGGGGCGTGAACATCGGTGGGCGCGTCGGGCGGGATCGTGTCCTTGAGGACGGGCGTCCCCTCGAAGACGGTCGACGTATTCCCGACAGCGTCGGTCACGGTGCTCGTCGCTTTCAGCGTGCCGTCGGCGATCTGGCTCGTGTCGATGTTGACCGAGACGGGCGACTGGCCACCCGCGGTGGTCGCGGAGGCCGAGTCGCCCGTCGTCGGATTAGTGAGCGTGACGCTCACGACGTCCGTCGGCGCCGAGGTCTGGGGC
>JBOHBE010000449.1:0-4814 GCA_050698235.1 Gaiellales bacterium | reverse complement strand
CGTGCACGAGCGCCCACACCCCGCGCGACCACTCGCGATAGGTCTTGTGGTCCGGCCGCACGAACACCACCTGCGGGCAGCGGCGGCGGGCCTCGGCGCTCGACATCGCCGAGCGGATGCCGTAGCGGCGGGCCTCGTAGCTCGCCGTGGCCACGACGCCGCGGCCGTTCGGGTTGCCGCCGACGACCACCGGCTTCCCCCGCAGGCCGGGATTCCGGTGGAGCTCCACCGCCGCGAAGAATGCGTCGAGGTCGAGATGCGCGATCACGAGTGCAATTTGACACGCTCGGGCGCCCGTTCGGGGCGCGGCGGAATGGCTCCGGCCGGTACACTACGGCTGGTCTTGACCCACGACGCCGACAAGCTCATCCGCCAGCTCTCGCTCGTGGCGTACCTCATGGCGGAACAGCGACCCGTCACGGCGCGCGACGTGAAGACCCATGTCGAGGGCTATTCCGACATGGGCGACGAGGCATTCGCGCGCCGCTACTACGCCGATCGCCGCGAGCTCCAGGATCTGGGAATTCCGATCGCGTCGAGCCGCGACGAGTTCACCTCGGAGGAGCTCTACAGCCTCCGCGAGGAGCAGTACTTCCTCCCGCCGATCGAGCTCACCGACGACGAGCTGGCGGCCCTCCAGACCAGCTTTTACCTGCTCGAGGGGCAATTCGCCTACGCCGAGCCGCTGCGCCTCGCTCTCCAGAACCTCGCGCTCGGGCGGGCGTGGCCGGGCACCGACCCCGGGCCCAAGACGGCACCTGTGGAACTGCTCGCCCCGCTCTACACCGACGAGATCGCGGCCCGCCTGGCGAAGCTCGAGCAGGCCATCTCGAAGCAGCGCACGGTCAAGTTCCGGTACTGGACGATCACCTCCGATCACGAGGCCGAGCGGACCGTCAACCCGTACGGCCTGTGGGAGATGAACGGCATCTGGTACGTCGTGGGCGACGACCTCGACCGCGACCCGGAAGACGACCGCCGCCGCACCTACCGCGTCTCGCGCATCCGCGGCGAGATCAAGTTCGCGACCCGCCGCGAGCGCGACTTCCGCATCCCGGCCGACTTCAACGTGACCGCCTACCGCGACCGGCCGCCGTGGAAGCTCTCGGCCGAGGAGGCCGGGACCGCTGTGATTGAGGTGAGCGCCGACGCCACCTGGCTCGTTGAGCGCAGCTACGGCGCATACGGCGAGTTCGAGGAGCTGGCCGACGGCTCGGCGCGCTTCGCGACGCCCTACTCCGACCTCGCAGCGCTCTCGGCATGGATCCTCTCGCTCGGCGGGCACGCCCACGCCGTCGAGCCCGACGCGGTCGTCGAGGCGGTCGCCGCCGACCTGCGGACGGTGATGGACGCCCACACCGGAGAGCCCCGTGCGGTGCCGGCGGCACCGGTCGTCGCCGAGGACACGCCGCCCGGCCCTCCGCCGCCGCGCGCGCCCGGGCCCGTCGCACCCGAGCGGTTCGCGCTCCTCCAGGCGCTGCTGGCCTTCCTGCTGGCCCGCTGCGGCGACGCGGCGTCCGCCAATGTCGAGTCCGACGAGCTCCAGCGCCGATTCCGGCTCACGCCGCAGGAGCTCCAGGAGAGCCTCGACCTCCTGAACCTCGTCAACTTCGGGGGCGGCTGCTACGCCGTCTACTGCGCGACCGAGAACGGCCACATCCACGTCGACAAGGAGCTCTACGGCGACACGTTCCGCCGCCCGGCCCGGCTCTCGCCGCTCGAGGCCAAGGCGCTGCTCCGGGCGCTCGACGTCGTCGCGCCGCTGGTCGCCGCCGAGGCCCACACCACGCTGGCCACGGTGCGCGAGAAGGTCGAGGCCTCGTTCGGCACATACGCCCTCGCCGACACTCCGGCGCCACAGGAGACCGACGCCGAGGAGCACGCCGTCACGATCCTGAACGAGGGCGTCCGCGACAGGCGGCTCGTCGACATCACCTACCTCTCGCGCTCGTCCGACGAGTTCTCGACGCGGTCGGTCGAGCCCTATCTCCTGCGCCGCGACGATCGCGGCTGGTACGTCGAGACCTGGGACCAGAGCCGCGACGGCCGGCGCACGTTCAAGGTGTCGTACATCAAGGAGGCGCGGCTCTCCCAGAAGCACTACGAGCCCCGGCCCGAGATGGCCGACCTCGACCACTCGCTCGGCGGCTCGGTGGGCATCGCCAGGATCTGGTTCTCGCCCGAGCGGGCGCGCTGGGAGCTCGAGGGACGGCCCGGAGCGCGGCCGGCCCGAGGAGGCGCTGCGGTCGCCGACGTGACCTACGGCTCGCGCGAATGGCTGGTCTCGGAGATCCTGCGCTACCGCGGCCAGGCCGAGGTGATCGAGCCGGCGGTCGTCCGCGAGCAGGTGCAGCGATCCGCGGAGCGGCTGCTCCG
This sequence comes from Gaiellales bacterium, assembly GCA_050698235.1. Taxonomy (GTDB): domain Bacteria; phylum Actinomycetota; class Thermoleophilia; order Gaiellales; family JAICJC01; genus JAICJC01. The sequence continues at coordinate 2,438 of JBOHBE010000449.1, read as the reverse complement.
CAGGATCAGCTCTGTGACCGTGCCGTGACGTTCGCGAGCGCCGCGCGCGCGTTTCGCGCCAGGCGCCGGCCGTCGCGGTTGGGCACGTACAGCCGCCGGTAGCGCTCGGCGAGCTCGTCCGGGTCGGCCTCGAGCCACTCGACGAGCGGTGGGAAGGCGTCGTCGACGGCATCCGGCTCGAGCCCGGCCGCCCGGCGCTCGGCGCCGGTGTTCCACGGGCAGACGTCCTGGCAGATGTCGCAGCCGTACACGCGGTCCTCGAGCTCGCCGGGGGATGGCAGCTCGTCCATGCGCGACTGGGTGTGGTAGCTCAGGCACAGCCGCGCGTCGAGCACGCCGTCGGCGACGATCGCGCCGGTCGGGCAGGCGTCGATGCAGGCGCGGCACGACCCGCACGCATCCCACGCCGGCTCGTCAGCGGCGGCGTGGGTGGGCTCGAGCTCGGCGTCGGTGATGAGCACGCCGAGCACGACCCACGAGCCCAGACGGCGGGTGATCGCCATCGTGTTCTTGCCGTAGACGGCGATCCCTGAGCGGGCGGCGGCCTCGCGGTCGACGTGATGGTTGGCATCGACGAACACCGCCGACCGTGTGCCGGGCGCCAGCTCGCCGAGCTTCGACCCCAGCGCGGCGAGCTGCTCGCGAAGCACCGCGTACTCGTCGCGACGGGTGTAGCGCGGCATGCGCCCGCGCGGGCGGTCGGCCGGCTTCGGCGGCTCGGGCCGCGCGTAGCTCCGGGCCGCGGCGACAACCGAGCGGGCGCCCCGAAGCAGCGTCTCCGGGTGGCACGAGCGCTCGGGCTGGGCCATCGTGAAGCGCATGTCCGCGAACAGGCCGGCGGCCCGGCGCTCGCGGATCAGCGCCTCGGCGCGGACGTACGGCTCAGCCCGGCAGACGCCGCATGCGTCGATGCCGAGCCGAGCCGCCTCGCCGACCACCGCGCGCGTGAGAGACCTGGAATCCACCCGCGTATTGTGGCCTACCCCGCCGCGCCGGCTTTCTCGGCGTAGCGCGACAGCACCATGCCCCAGCCGTCGTCAGAGCCGTAGTCCTCGCGCGATGCCCGTCCGCGCTCCATCCCGAGCCGCTCCCAACCGCGGTGCTCGATCTCGACGCGGGTCGCGTCGCCGTCGGCGATGAAGCGCACCTCGATCTCGGTCGGCGCCGGCGCCTCGGGGTTCACATGCCACGAGATCACGAGCCGGTGGGGCGGCTCCCAGACGTCGATCGTGCCCCACACCGCTTCCTTCCCGTCCTCCTGCACCTCGTACATGCGGCCTCCGGCACGCGGCTCGATCACGGCGTTCACGGCCTTGCCGCCGCTCCCGACCGCGATCGCGTGCGTCTCGAGCGGCCACCACCTGCCGATCCCGCCGGTGTAGACCTCAAACGCCTGGTCGACCGGGCACTGCACCGTGACCGACCGTGTGATCGGCTCGATCGTCGTCTGCGTGCTCATCCTCCGCTCCTCTCGCTCGTGTTCGGCCGCGGCCCGGAAGTCGGACAGGGCCACGTCCCAGAAGGTCTCCAGATACGAGCGCAGCGCGGCGAGGCCGGCCGGGTCGACCTGGTAGAGACGACGGGTGCCCTGCGCCTGGTCGCGGACGAGGCCCGCGTCCTTCAGCACCTTCAGATGCTGCGAGACCGCCGGTCGGCTGACCGGGAGCTCGCGCGCCAGCTCCCCCACCGCCCGCGGGCCGCTCTGGAGACGCTCGAAGATTGCCCTCCTGGTAGGGTCACCGAGCGCGTCCATGGCATCTGCGTAAGCCATCTCTTACCGTAAGTTACTACTTACGGATACCGTCGTCAAGGAGGCCCTTCCGAATGCACGAGCGCGTCGCTTCCCGCACCCACGCCGGCGCTGTCACCACGCTCCTCACCGTCGTCGGCGCCGCGGTCCTGACCGCGGTCTGCGCACAGCTGTCGTTCGGCTATCCGGTCCCCACCACGCTCCAGACCTTCGCCGTCCTGGGCTCGGCCGCGTTCCTCGGCGCCCGCCGCGGTGCCGCCGCGCAGCTCCTCTACATCGGCGCCGGCGCGGCCGGCATGCCCATCTTCGCCGACGGCCATGCCGGCATCGGCTGGCTCACCCAGGCCAACCCGCTGCACGCGAGCGGCGGCTACCTGTGGGGCTACCCGATCGCGGCGTTCGTCGTCGGCTGGATCTGCGAGCGCTACGGCCGCAGCTTCTACGTGACCGTGCCGGCGATGCTGCTCGGCAGCGTCTGCCTGTACGCCACCGGCCTCACCTGGCTCCACCAGGCCGTCCCTGCCCCGTGGACCGGCGCCGGGCCGACCACCCTCCACTACGGCCTGTGGCCGTTCGCGCTCGGCGACGTCGCCAAGATCTTCGCGGCGGCCGCGATCATCGACCCGGCGGCGCCGTGGGCGCGCTGGCTGAGGACTCGGGCCCGGGGCTCGCCCGAAGTTCCCCTGGC
>JBOHBE010000448.1:0-3594 GCA_050698235.1 Gaiellales bacterium | reverse complement strand
GTCGAGCTGAACGCCCCCGACTTCGCCGGACTGGCCGCGGCGTGCGGCGTGCGCCACATCGCGGCGGACGGCATCCGCGGCCTCGGAGCCGCGCTCGGCGAGGCGCTGGCCGACCGCTCAGGACCGGTGCTCGTCGAGCTCAAGGCCGCCCTCAAAGCCCCCGGGCAGTCGGTTTAGGGATGAAGGCCCCCGAGCGCACCGACTACTCGATAACCGCCAGCCCCGGTGAGCCGCTGCCCGTCGCGGTCCGCGGCGAGGGCTGCTGGATCGAGGACGCCGACGGGCGCCGCTACCTCGACGCCTGCGGCGGCGCGATGGTGATGCTGCTCGGCCACTGCCACCCGCGAGTGGTCGAGGCCCTTCGAGCGCAGGCGGGCGAGCTGACGTTCACCTACCGCTTCTCGTTCCGCAACGAACCGATGCTCGACCTCGCCGAGCGCATCGCGCGCGTCGCGCCGGGCGACCTCGAGTGGTGCTTCTTCAACTCGTCGGGCTCCGAGGCGAACGAGTCGGCGCTGCACCTCGCGGTGCTCTACTGGGAGCTCATGGGCCGGGCCGGCAAGGTCGAGTTCCTCTCGCGCGTCACCTCGTACCACGGCTCGACGATGGGCGCGCTCTCGCTCTCGGGCTCGCGCTGGAGGGCGCCGTTCGAGCTGCTCCTGCGCAAGTACGCGGTCGTGCCCAACAGCGACACGGCGGAGGAGGGCGCCGCTGCGCTCGAGGCGGCCATCCTCTCGCGCGGCGCCGACCACGTCGCGGCGTTCGTCGTCGAGCCCGTCACCGGATCGTCGGGCGCCGCCGTGCCGCTCCCGGACGGCTACCTCGCGGCGGTGCGCGAGGTGTGCGCCCGGCACGACGTGCTCCTGGTCGCCGACGAGGTCATCACCGCGTTCGGGCGCACCGGGCGCTGGTTCGCCGTGGAGCACGACGACGCCGTACCCGACGTCATCACCTTCGGGAAGGGCATCGGCGGCGGGATCATCCCGCTGTCGGGGATGGTCGCGTCAAGCCGGCTGCGCGACGTCATCGAGGGCGCGCCGAACGGCTTCTCGTACGGCCATACCTTCTCGGGCAACCCGCTCGGATGCGCCGTCGGCTCCGCGGTCATCGACACGATCCAGGACGAGGGCTTGGTCGAGGCGGCCGAGACGCGGGGCGCACGGCTGCGCGAGCGGCTCGACGAGCTCCGGGCGCGCCACCCGATCGTCCACTCGCTGCGCGGCCGCGGCCTCCTCCAGGGGATCGAGCTGCGCGCACCGGATGGCGAGCGGTTCGCGGCCTCGGCCGGCGTGTGCGGGCGCGTCGCCGGCGAGGCCAAGGCCAACGGCCTCATGATCTACTCGTGCCCGACCCCGGTCGGCACCGAGCACATGGACGCGCTCATGCTCGCGCCGCCGCTCGTGATCTCGGACACGGAGATCGACGAGACGGCCGCACGCCTCGACGCCGCCCTGACGCGCGTCGAGTCCACGCTGTAGGCCGTTTCCAGTCCGTCCGGTCCGGCTTCTAGCCTTGGTCGCCGGATGCCCGTGGTCGCCATCCCGCTCGCGCCGCTTCTGGGTGCGCTTCTTGCCGTCGCCGCGATCGCGAAGGTCTGGCGCTTCCGGGCGTGGCGCGCTGCGCTCGACGGGTACGGCCTCGTGCCGGCCCGCGGAGCCGTCGCGGTCGTCGTTCCTACGCTCGAGCTGGCTCTCGCAGCCGGGCTCCTCGCCGGCCTCGCCTGGGCGGCATGGGGGGCTGCCGCCCTGCTGGCGGCGTTCACGCTCGTCCTCGGCGCGGAGCTGGCCCGCGGCGCGGCGCCGCCGTCGTGCGCGTGCCTGCCGTGGTCGGGCCGCCCCGGCCGGATGACGCTCGTCCGGAATGCGGCCCTGATCGGCGTGGCAGTCGCGGCCGCCGTGGGCGCGACGCCCCATCTCGGGCGGGCGTTCTGGGAGGCGTCGTACGCCGTCCTCTGGCTGGGCGTTGCCGCGCTCGCCGTGCTCGTCCTGTCGCTCTACCGCCAGGTCGGCGTCCTCCATCTGCGGCTCGGGCCGCGCGGCGCGCTCGAGGAGGAGGGGGAGGGGCCGGAGCTGGGCGCTCAGATCGACCATCCGGAGGTGCCGCCCGGCCGGGCGACGCTCGTCGGGTTCACGTCGGCCGGATGCCCCGTGTGCCACCAGATCGTCCCGGGCCTCAGGGTGCTCGAGCGTGATCCCGCCCTGGCCGTCGTTCACGCGGCCTACGAGGACCCGGGCGGGCCGGAGCTCCATGCCGCCTTCGACGTGCCGGGCACGCCCTACGCCGTGTACCTCGACGCGGCGGGCGTCGTCCGCGCCAAGGGCACGGTGAACACGCTCGAGCAGCTCGAGAGCCTCGTCGCCGCCGGCGGTACCCGTGCCCGCGACGCGGCGGTCGGCCATGTGGCGTGACGGCGAGGACATGGCCCGGGGCGTCGCCTCGCGGCACAGCCGGTCCGGCTTCCTGAGCCGGGTCGCCGCGCCGATCATCGCGTGGGTCGCCGGCCCGCTCGCGGGATCGTCGTCACTCGGGCCCGAGAGCACCAGGTACTACGGCTTCTGCGGCCACACCTTCACCACCAAACCCTGCCCGCACCCGTTCGCCAAGCTGCCGCGGATCGACCGGCACGGCTATCCGCTGCGGCCGTCCGACGGGCATGCGGTCGACGACCTCGGCCGGCCGGTCGACGCGTCGGGCTACGCGCTCGACAGCGCGGGAAACCGCCGCGTCGGACCGACGGGCGAGCCTGTGCCACGGGCGCCTCGCACCCGGCCGTGCCAGGACTGGGTGCCGAACATCTATGGCTTCCACACGCGCTTCGACGGCGCCTGGTACCGGTGTTGCTCGGGCCAGATCCGAAAGCTCGTCGACTGCTGCGCCCACCACGACAAGCGGATCAACGGCGACGCGGCGCTGGTCGGCTACTGCTTCCATGGCCGCAAGGTCTTCTGCGTCCTCTACTACGACACCAAGGTGCCGTGCTGAGGAGGCTGGCCGCCGCGGCCGGCGCGGGTGCGGCCGGGATCGCACTCGGCGCCGGCCTGACCCCCGACCCCGACGCCGCGATCGTGGCGTGCGCCCTGCTGGCGGGCGTCTCAGGCGCCTGGTCGCCCTGAGGACTGGCTGTGGCCGAGACGGTCGCCCCCGTCGTGCACGGGGTGAGGAGATGGCTGGTGGCGGTGGCGGCCTTCGCGGCTGGAGCCGTTGGCGCCGGCGCGGCGCTCGGCTGGGCCCTCGGCTCGGCGGCGTCGTGGGCCGGCGGCGGGAGCACGCACGCGGTGTGGGCGGCCGCAGCGGTCGTGGCTGCCTACGCCGCCCGTGAGGTCGGGGTGCTGCGCCTCCCGATCCCCCAGCTCCGTCGCCAGGTGCCGCAACGGTGGCGCGAGGTGCTCCCGTTGCCCGCGACCGGGTTCCTGTACGGCGCCGGGCTCGGGCTCGGCTTCGTGACGTACGTGCCCGTCGCGACGTTCGCGGCGGTCGTCGTCGCCGTTGTCCTCGCCGACCCGGCCGCAGGCGCGGTCGCGCTCGGCGCGTTCGGCGTGGGCCGGGAGGCCGCCCTGATCGCGGCGACGGCCGGGCTGCGCGACTGGGACGCTG
>JBOHBE010000447.1:0-3028 GCA_050698235.1 Gaiellales bacterium | reverse complement strand
AGCGTGAGGGATATGCCGGCTGCTGCGAGGCGCTCGCCGAGTGGGACGCGAGCCCGCACCTCGACCGGATCGCCGCGCCGACGCTCGTGATCTCAGGTGCGGACGACTCGGTGGCGCCGCCGGATCGCGGCCGGGAGATCGCCGACGGCATCGCCGGCTCGCGCTTCGTCATCCTCGACGACTGCGCCCATCTCTCGAGCGTCGGTCAGCCCGAGGCGTTCAGTGCGGCGGTGCTGGAGCACCTGAGCGCTCCCGGCTCTCGAACTCGAGCATGAGCTTCCGCAGGAGGGCGTTCAACTGCTCCTTCTCGCTCAGGCCCAGCGCGGCGGCGATGAGCGCCTCCTTCTGGGCCTGCACGCCGATCGCCTTCTGAATCGTGTCCCGGCCGTGGTCGGTGAGCTCCACCACGACGCTGCGGCGATCCTCCGGGTCGGGCAGGCGCCGGATCAGGTCGGCCTCCTCGAGCCGGTCGAGCCGGTTGGTCATCGCCCCGCTCGAGAGCTCCATTCGCTTCGCGAGCCGCCCCGGCGTGCTGCGATGCGGTGGCCCCATCTGCGTGAGCGAGTTCAGCACCTTGTACTCGCCTACGTCGAGCCCGAAGCCCGCGAGCGTCTCGTCGAGCATCCGGTTGATGCGGCGGTTGATGCCGCCGATTCGGTCGACGATGCCCTCCACCTCGAGGTCGAGGTCAGGGTAGGCCAGGTGGATCCGGCTCAGGAAGTTGTCGACATGGTCCTGCTCGGCGGGCGGCGAAGCCATCTCACGTAGTTTGACACAATTTTTCTTGACGTCAAGAGATTCGAGAGGTACTATCTCGATCTCAAGATAGTCCAGATCGAGAGGTGTTCCGTGTTGCAACCCACCGACATGACCACCCGCCGCCTGATCGCAGCCGAGCGGATCGAGCGCTTGCACCGCGATGCCCGGCCGGAGCCTCGGGTCGCAGGTCCGGTTCGGCGCCGGGCGGGCGCCATCCTCGTCAGCGCGGGCCTTCGCGTCGCCGGTCAGTGCGTCTGGTTCGTCGCGGCGGAGCCGGCGCAGACCGGTGAAACATTGGTACCTGGTACAGGTGTTTCAGGCCTGAGCCGCTAGAGGGCGCGCATGCTGTTATTGCGCGGCTTCGTCTCGACCTCGGCCAGGCCGAGCTCGGCCATCAGCGGCGGCACGTACATGCCGAACCGGCCCCGCAGGCCCTTCTTCAGGCCGTACCAGTCGCCGACCGGGTTCTCGGGCGAGCGCGCCCAGGCCTCGACGGTGCCCTCGGCCGCGGACTTCTGCTCGTCGGCCGACCCGAGCGGCATCCAGTCGCCGTGCGCCTTCAGCATCGCGTGGAGATCCTCGATGCATCGCAGGTGATAGCGAAGCTCGGTCTTGCCGACCTGGCACACCAGCGCGGGCGGGTCGAGCGACTCGTCGCGGAACATCTGGTACTCCGATCCGCCGCTCGGCGTCTTCAGCACCCACGGGCTCTCACGCGTTCCGTCTCCCATCGCGGGCGAGCATATCGCCGGCCGTCCTCAGACGTCGATGCCCAGCTTACGCAGGTCGAGGATCGCGGTCTTGCGCCAGCGGGTGGTGCCTGGCGAGAAGGGCAGCGTGAACGGCATGCCGTTCGCCTTGCGCAGAGGCTTGCCGTCGCGCCAGACGTGGTAGTGGCCGGGCGTCGACTGGACCTCGAGGCCGGCGGCCTCGAGCCGGCGGATGAACTCGCGGACGTCCTTTCGCATCGTCAGAGAATGAGCCGGGCCGACATCCGCCAGATCGCGAGCCGCCACGTGGCGGCGCCGAAGATCAGGAGGGCGGCGGCGTTCCACAGGTCGGCCGCGGCGTCGAATCCGAACGCCGCGTGCCGGACGAGCTGGACCGTGTGGTAGAGCGGGTTCAGCTGGGCCAGGTGCTGGGCCCATTCCGGCAGGCCGGAGATTGGGAAGAACGTGCCGGCCACGAGGAAGAGCGGCGTTATGACCGCGCTGATGACGTAGCTGAAGTTGTCGATCGACTTCATCGTCGCCGCAACGGTGATCCCGAACGCGGCCCATCCGTAGCCGGACACGAAGCCGATCGCCGGGATGAAGATCATCTCCGGGCGTGGGTCGAGGCCGAACGCGATCGCCACGAGGAGCGGCGCGCAGCCGTACACGCCGGCACGGAGCGCGATCCAGAGGGCCTCGGCCGTCACCAGCTCCTCGGTGTCGACGGGCGCGGCCAGGATGGCGTCGTACGTCCGCTGGAAGCGGAACTTCACGAACGTCGAGAACATCCCCGGGAACACGCTCGAGAAGAGCACCGCCGTCGCGACGGTTCCGGTACCGACGAACTCGACGTAGTCGTAGCCGCCCACCCGCGACACGAGCGACCCGAACCCGAAGCCGAAGGCGAGCAGGTAAATCGTCGGCTCGACCGTCGACGAGAAGGTGGCCGAGCGCCAGTACGACGAGAAGTTGACGATCTCGCGGTAGAGCACGCCCGCCAGCGCCGGCCGCTCGAGCCGGTGCAGGCGCCGCGTCACGGTGGCGACGGTCACTCGATGTCCTCGCCGGTCAGGAGCACGAAGACGTCCTCGAGGTTGGCCGGCCGGCGGGGGCCGTCATGGGCGAAGCCGTTGGCATCCTCGATCCCGACGATCGCGATGCTCGTGCCCGTGCGACGTGTCCGCAGCCCGCCGGCGACGGCGGTCTCCTCGACCTCGGCGAGCCGGGGCGGCGGCCCGTACACCTCGAGCACCTCGCGGCCGGCGTGCTCCGCCACCAGGTCCTGCGGCCGCCCGGTCACGATGGCCCGGCCCTCGGACATGATCGTGACGGTGTCGGCCAGCCGCTCGGCCTCCTCGATGTAGTGCGTCGACATCAGGATCGACACCCCCTCGGTGCGAAGGCTGTAGATGAGCGCCCACAGCTCCTGGCGCACCTGTGGGTCGAGCCCGACGGTCGGCTCGTCGAGCAGGACGAGGCGCGGCCGGTGGACGAGCGCCCGGGCGATCAGAAGCCGCCGGCGCATGCCGCCCGAGAGCTCGTCGACCCGGGAGTCC
>JBOHBE010000446.1:0-7885 GCA_050698235.1 Gaiellales bacterium | reverse complement strand
ATGCGCAAGCGCTTTCTGGAGTTTGACGACGACGATGTGCGCCGCCTCGAGGGGATGTACGACCTCACCCAGGAGTACGTCGACTCCGTCATCGAGGCGTTCTACGACCACCTTCTGAGCTTCCAGGAGACGGCCGCGTTCTTCCGCGACCCGCGTGTCCTGGAATACGTGAAGAGCCGCCAGAAGCAGTATTTCATCCGCCTGACGCAGGGCGACTACGAGCAGGAGTACGTCGAGGATCGCCTGAAGCTCGGCAGCATCCACGAGCAGATCGGGCTGCCGGTGCGGTCGTTCCTCGGGATGTACGCCTTCTACCTCCGCCAGATCGCCGCGCGGCTCCTGGACGAGTACGCGGATCGGCCCGAGCAGGCGTTCGAGGCGTTCCACTCGCTGACGAAGCTGCTCTTCTTCGACATCGGCCTCGCGGTCGACACCTACATCTACCAGCGCGAGCGCACCATCGCGAACCAGCAGGAGGCGATCCGCGAGCTCTCGACCCCTGTGCTCCGGCTGCGGGAGCGGCTGCTCGTGCTCCCGATCATCGGGATCCTCGACACCTCCCGGGCGCAGAAGCTCACCGAGGATCTGCTCGCGAGCATCCGGGAGAGCCGCGCGCGGGTCGTCATCCTCGACGTGACGGGCGTGCCGGCCGTCGACTCCGCCGTCGCGAACCACCTGCTCCAGGCGGTCGAGGCGTCGCGGCTCATGGGGGCGAAGGTGATCGTCACCGGCCTCTCGTCGAACGTCGCCCAGGCGCTCGTGACGCTGGGCGTGGACCTGACCAAGATGAACGCCGTCGGCGACCTCCAGGGCGGGATCGAGGTGGCTGACCGGATCATGGGCTATCGCGTCGTCGCCGACGGCGACGAGATCCCGGAGGTCGTGGATGCCCGTCCCGATTCTCAAGCAGGGTGACTGCCTGATCGCCTCGGTCCAGTCGGCGCTGTCGGACGCCGACCTGCTCGAGCTGCGCGACGACCTCTCGGAGCGCGTCGGGCGATTCCGGTCGAAGGGCGTGATCATCGACGTCACCGTGCTCGATGTCCTCGATTCGTTCGCTTCGCGAACGCTCCGCACGATCGCCGAGATGGTCCGGCTGCGCGGCGCCGAGACGGTGATCGTGGGCATCCAGCCCGACGTCGCGTTCGCGATGGTGCAGCTCGGCCTCACCCTCGACGGCGTGACGACGGTCCTCGACCTCGAGGAGGGCCTCGCTCATCTCGAACGGTCGCGGCGGACGCAGGCAGCCGGCGCCCGTGGTTGACGTCTGCGTCCCGATCCGCGAGGACTCGGACGTCGTGGCAGCGCGCAGCGCAGGGCGGTCGGTCGCCGAGCACGGCGGATTCGGCGGCTCGGAGATCACCATGATCGCGACCGCGATCTCGGAGCTGGCGCGGAACATCCTCAAGTACGCAAACGAGGGCGAGATCGTGGTCGAGAGCGTGCAGCAGAACGCCCGGACGGGAGTGTCGGTGATCGCCCGGGACGAGGGGCCCGGGATCATCGATGTCGGGCTCGCGATGCAGGACGGCTACTCGAGCGGGAACAGCCTGGGCCTCGGCCTTCCGGGCACGCGCCGGCTGATGGACGAGTTCGAGATCGTCTCGGCGCCCGGACACGGCACGACGGTGACTGCGGTCAAATGGCTGCGGCAGTAGGGGCCTCGGCGCTGGGGGAGTGGGGCGCCTCGGCGCGGCCGATCCCGGGCGAGACGGTCTCGGGCGACAACCACGTCGCCGTGGCGCTTCCGTCCTGGCTCCTGTTCGCGGTCGTCGACGGGCTCGGTCATGGGCCGGAGGCGGCCCGTGCGTCGGCCGCGGCGGTACGGATCCTCGAGTCCGACCCGGGCGCCCGCCCCGAGGAGCTGATCCGCCGCTGCCACGAGGCGCTCAGACGAACCCGCGGCGTGGCGATGACGATCGCGTGCATCGACGCCGTGGTCGAAGAGGTCGTCTGGTTCGGCGTCGGGAACGTGCAGGCGGCGCTGCTTCAGCCGGAGAGCCCCGACGCCAAGGGGCGCCAGTGGGCACCGCTTCGGGGCGGGGTCGTGGGCTACGTGCTGCCCTCCGTGCGCCCGACCAGGACCTCGATCAGGCGCGACGACGTGCTGGTCTTCGCGACCGACGGCGTCCGGCCGGTCTTCGGAGGCTGGCCGGCGCCGAGCGAATCCCCGGGCGACGTGGCGGCGCGGATCCTCGACGACCAGGGCCGCGAGTCCGACGACGCGCTGGTGCTCGCGGTCCGCTACCGCGGCGGCGGCTCGCCGGCGAACGCCGCGTAGACGCGCTCGGCCCGCGCTCGCCGCGCGGCCAGGCTCGGGTCGCGATACCGCGTCACCAACGCGGTCCGCACGTCCTGGCGCGCCGCGGACGGGCGGGCCACGCGGTGCTCGAAGGGCACGGCGCTTCGCCGGCCTTCTCCGATGCTCGAGCGGCGCGCAGCGTCGAGCTCCGCGGCGGTCTCGAGGCCCGACATGTAGCGGCCGATGTGCTCCTCGTATGCCGGCCGCGTGGCGCGCTCCTCGATGAATGCGAACACCCGCTCGACGTTCTCGGGGGTGTGATCAAACGGCGTGAACGTCGTGCCGAACCGGCCGTTCATGTCCTCGATCAGCGACCCGAGATCGGTCGTGACCCGCGCGAAGTCGCCGACCACCATCCCGTCGCGGTGCGGCAGGAGCCTGCTGTAGAACCGCGTCCACGCGTCGAGCACGACGGCCGGCGTGAGGTAGGGCTCGCGGATGACGCACGACACGACCGCGGCCTCCGGCTCGCGCACGGTCACGAGGCACGGCAGGCCTCTCTCGACGCCGGCGATCAGGTGCGACGGGGCATGAAGGAGGTGGGCGAGCCGCACCGGATGTGGCTGCGCCTGCTGGAAGGCGACGGCGGCGAACACGCACGCACTGCGCGTGAAGCCGTCGATCACCGCCTCGGTGTCGTCCGCCACAGCCATGTGGCCGTACTTCCGGCGGGCCAGGGGGAGATACGCCGGCGTCTCCGCCATTCGGCTTCGGAGCGCCCACCGCAGCCGGCGGACCGGTGTCGAGAACCGGCCGTTGGGGCCTGCGATCACGGTGCGAGGGTACGATGGCGCGCCGCGGGCGTCAAGCGAGGGTCCCGTGTGAGGTGCGCTTGAAGTTTTCGTAAGCCTCCGGCGTGCGCCTGGCCGCGCCGCACGGTCGCCGGTATCGTCCCGCGAGCTTTTCGTACTGGAAGGAATCACCATCTCTGCATTTGCTCTCCACACTCGCCGCGGCGCGGCAGGAATCGTCGCAGCCGTCTTCCTTGTAGCCGCGTATTCGGCGCCGGCATCCGCCTCGTCGGGGCCGCACGTCGCGCAGAGCGCGGTTCGAAGCTGGCAGGTGCCGGCACCCGACTGGACACCGGGCAACAAGGAGGCGGGCCGCGTCGACGACCTGCTCCGAGTCGGGCGGCGGCTCCTCGTCGCCGGCAACTTCACCGAGCTCTCGAACCACGCGGGCAAGTCTGTGCGCAGGACGTACCTGGCCTCCGTGCGGGCCAGCACCGGCAAGATCGGCGGGTTCGCACCGCGGATCAACGGTCGCGTGTTCGCGCTCGCCAAGGCGCATGGGATGCTCTTCATCGGCGGAGCGTTCTCGGCGGTGAACGGCCACGCCAGGCACAATCTGGCGGCGTTCAACCTGCGCACGGGGCACCTCAGCCGGCGGGTGCGCGACCTTCACATCCGCGGGACCGTTGAGTCGCTGGCGGCGACGCGGCGGGCGGTGTACGTCGGCGGCACGTTCTCGTCGGTCGGCGGCCGGCGGCGGGCCAAGCTCGCCAAGCTCACACCGCGCGGCGGCCGGTATCGGGTCGCGCGGGGCTGGAAGCCGCGGGCCAACGCCGCGGTTCGCGCGATCGTGGTCGTCTCGTCGCGCCGGATCGTCGCCGGCGGCGACTTCACGGCGGTGAGCGGCCGGTCCGAGCACTACATCGTGGCGCTCGGCGGAGGGAAGCGCGGGCGCGTGAAGCGCTGGGCCAACCATCCGAAGGCCGAGATCCTCGATCTCGCCCGCTCCGGCAAGGCGATCTACGCCGCCGAGGCAGGATCGGGAGGGACGGCGCTTCGCTACGGAGCGCGGCACGGTCGGCTCAAGTGGTTCTACAAGACCGACGGCAACGTGCAGGCCGTGACGGTCGTCGGCCGGGCCCCGGTGTTCGGGATGCACGGCGACAACGTGGCTCCCCGCAAGAACCGCGACATGTCTGAGTTCGGGCACGGCCACAGGATCGAGCGCCACAAGATCTTCATGCTGACCCGCAGGGGCAAGTTGCGGCACTGGAACCCGGATCTGACCTCGACCGAGGGCGTGCTCGGCGTGTGGGCGCTCTGCTCCGGCAGGGGAAACGTCTACGCCGGAGGCGACTTCACGGCTGTCCACGGCGCGAAGCAGCAGCGGCTGGCGATCTTCAAGCACGTCTGACCCGCCCGGGCGTGGGCGCTACCGTTGGGGGATGCCCGGCCCCAGGTTCCGGCTCTCGGCGCGCGGCGCCCTCTTCGTCGTGCTCGCTCTGGGCCTGCTCGGGATCGCCGCCACGGCCGCCACGGCCGGCGAGTGGGCCGTCGCCGTCGCGGCGGCGGTGCTGGGAGGATGGATGGCCGATCTCGTGCTGCGAGACCTCGGTGTGCGCGGGCGAGCGTAGGACTCGAGTCGCGCGCACCGAAATGGCAGCGAGGGCTCGAGGCGATAGAGTCTTGTTGCACGCCATGCAAACGACACCGCCCGCACTCCGCCCGCCGCTCGATGCCTACATGGCGTGGATGCGCGGCCGGGGTGCCTCGCCCGCGACGCTTCGCGCCTATGCGGCCGACCTGCGCCAGCTCGACCGGTGGCTCGCGGCGGCCGGCAGGAGCCCGGAAGCGGCCGACGACCTCCTGATGCGGCGCTATGCCGCCCACCTAGGCACGCTCCGCTACGCGCCGGCGACGTCGGCGCGCAAGCTCTCGGCGGCGCGCGGCGCATACGCGTTCATGCTCGACCGGGGCGATGTGGCCCGAAATCCGGCCGCGCTCGTCCCCGGGCCCCGCCGGGTGCGCAAGCTGCCGGCCACACTGTCCGAGACCGAGGTGGAGCGGCTGCTCGACAGGCCGATAGCGCACGAGCCGCGCCGGCTGCGCGACCGGGCGATGATCGAGCTCCTGTACGGCTGCGGGCTTCGGGCCGCCGAGGCGTGCGGGCTACGGACGGGCGACGTGAATGCCGATGAGGCCACCGTGCGCGTGACCGGAAAGGGCGGCAAGGAGCGGATCGTGCCGCTGGGCGGCGCGGCCGCAGACGCCCTTCGGCGCTACCTTGCCGAGGGCCGCCCCGAGCTGGGCGCCGCAACGAGTGACCACATCTTCGTGAGCGTCCGCGGGCGGCCGCTGGGGCCGAGCGATGTCCGGCGGGCGGTCAGGCGTGAGCTCGACGCGGCGGGGCTCGCCGAGCGCTCGCCGCACGCGCTTCGCCACACGTTTGCCACCCATCTGCTCGAGCACGGGGCCGACCTGCGGAGCATCCAGCACCTCTTGGGGCACGCATCGGTGGGCACCACGCAGGTATACACACACGTGAGCGTGCGCCACCTGCGGGCCGCGCACGCCGCCTCCCACCCTCGCGCATGATGGCCGACGACTCCGTTTCGATCTGGGACGACTACAAGCGCACGGGCGACAAGCGCCTGCGCGACCGCCTGATCCTGACGTACGCGCCGCTCGTGAAGTACGTCGCCGGGCGGCTGGGCACGGGCCTCCCCGCCCACGTCGACGAGGGCGACCTCGTGTCGTACGGGCTGCTCGGGCTGATGAATGCGATCGAGCGGTTCGACCCGCACCGCGACACGAAGTTCGAGACGTACGCGATCAGCCGGATCAAGGGGTCGATCATCGACGAGCTGCGCTCGATGGACTGGGTCCCGCGGTCGGTGCGAAGCCGGGCCCGCGAGATCGAACGCGGCATCGTGGAGCTCGAGCATCGCCTCCACAGGCCGCCGACCGACGAGGAGATCGCCGCCCACCTGGGGATCACCGATACGGAGTTCCAGGACAGCCTGACGCAGATCTCGCGCTCATCGGTGGCGGCGCTCGACGAGCTGTGGACGATCTCGTCGTCGGGGGGAGACACCGTGTCGTTGATCGACACGCTTCAGGACCCGAACGCGGACGACCCCTCCACGGAGATGACGCGGACCGAGGTGCGCGAGGCCCTGGCCGGGGCCATCGGCAAGCTGCCGGACCGCGAGAAGACCGTGATCACGCTCTACTACTACGACGAGCTCACGCTCCGGGAGATCGGCGAGGTGCTCGGCGTCACCGAGTCGCGCGTCTCACAACTCCACACCAAGGCCATCCTTCGCCTCAAGGCGAAGCTCCAGGGCAGCCTCGAGCGCGCCTCGGCCGAGCGGTTCCGCTAGCTCCGGCCCGTCGCGGCGCGATAACCTCCGGGCGTATCTGTCTGATTCGGCTGGGAGGCCATGCATGCCTGGAACGGAGCCCGGGAAGATCCGAAACGTCGCGGTGATCGGGCACCGCGGCACAGGCAAGACCTCGCTGGTCGAGGCCCTGCTGTTCGAGACCGGAACCGTGAACAGGCTTGGCAGCGTGGCCGAGAAGACGACGGTGACCGACCACGACGATGAGGAGCGCCGGCGGGGGATGTCGATCTCGGCATCGGTGACGCACCTCGAGTGGGAGGGGCGGACGATCAACCTGATCGACACGCCGGGGGAGCCCAGCTTCCAGGCCGACGTCCTGGGCGCGCTTCGGGTCGTCGAGGGCGCCATCGTCACCGTCTCGGGCGTGATGGGGGTCGAGGTCGGGACCGAGAGGCTGTGGAAGCGCTCCGAGGAGCTGGGGCTCGCGCGGCTCGTCCTCGTGAACCTGCTCGACCGCGAGCGGGCCGACTTCTTCACGACGCTCGACGCGCTCCAGACGCGGCTCTCGCCCAAGTGCGTGGCCGTCGAGCTCCCGATCGGCCGCGAGCACGAGTTCCACGGCGTGATCGATCTCGTCCACATGGTGGCCTACGACCACGGCGAGGGGGCGGGGCGCGACGAGCCGATGGACATCCCCGAGGATCTGCGGGCGACCGCCGACGAGTATCACGACAAGCTGATGGATGTCGTGTCCGAAACGTCGGACGAGCTCATGGAGCGCTACCTGGAGGGCGGCGAGATCAGCCGCGAGGAGATGGCGGAGGCACTCAAGAAGCTCGTCGTCGAGGGCGAGCTCTTCCCGGTGGGGTGCGGCGCGGCGACCCGGAACATCGGCTCGCACGGCCTGCTCGACCTGATCGTCGAGGGCTTGCCGTCGCCGCTTCGCGCGAAGAACCTGCCCGAGGTCGGCGATGCCGGCACGGTCGCATATGTCTTCAAGACGATCGCCGACCCGTTCAGCGGCAAGCTGAACCTGCTGCGCGTCTTCGCCGGCGAGCTGCGGTCGGACTCGACGCTCGTCAACAACCACAGCCGCGCCAAGGAGCGGATCGGGCAGCTGCTCCTGATCCAGGGCAAGGAGCACACGCCGACCGAGGCGCTCTGCACGGGCGCGATCGGCGCGGTGGCCAAGCTGAAGGAGACTGGCACGGGCGACGTCCTCTCCGACTCCGACGCCGCCGCCGACATCGAGCCGCTCGGCGTGCCGGCCCCGGTGGTCTCGTTTGCGATCGAGCCCAAGCACAAGGGCGACGAGGAGAAGGTCGTGAGCGCGCTCCGCCGGCTCCAGGAGGAGGATCCCGCCCTCGACGTGCATCGCGACTCGCAGACCGGCGAGCAGATCGTCGCCGGGCTGTCGCAGATCCACGTCGAGATCGTCGTCGACCGCCTGAAGTCCCGCTTCGGCGCCGAGGTCGAGCTCAAGCCGCCGCGAGTGCCGTACATGGAGA
>JBOHBE010000445.1:0-10305 GCA_050698235.1 Gaiellales bacterium | reverse complement strand
GGCCTTCACAGCAGAGGCCGTCGCGACCGCCCAGCAGGCGGTGGTCGAGCTGGCCGGCGACGGCGGGCGGGTCACGCTGGCCCAGGTGCGCGACCGGCTCGGCATCTCGCGCAAGTTCGCCCAGGGGCTGCTCGAGTCGCTCGACGCTCGCGGCGTCACGCGCCGGGTCGGCGACGAGCGCATTCTGCGCCGCCGCGCTCTCGAGCCCTGAAACACCTGTACCCGGTACCAATGTTTCACGCCTCCCGACGTATGCTTTGGTCTCGCCACGAAAGGAGCCGGCCATGGCAATCGCCTCGTCATCCGACCTCGCCGCCATCGAATCGATCCTCGGTGACGACGCCGAGTCGCTCTTGTCACACGAGTGCACCACGATCCCCCGTGAACGTCTGCACCTGCCCGGGCCGGACTACGTCGACCGCGTCGTCGCCGCGAGCGACCGTCCGATCCCCGTGATGCGCTCGATCCAGGCCATCCTGGACCACGGCCGCCTCGGAGGCACCGGGTACGTGTCGATCCTCCCGGTCGACCAGGGGATCGAGCACTCCGCCGGCGCGTCGTTCGCGAAGAACCCCGACTACTTCGACCCCGAGCGGATCGTCCAGCTCGCCGTCGAGGGCGGGTGCAACGCGGTCGCGACCACGCTCGGCGCGCTGGGCGCGACGGCCCGCCGCTACGCCCACCGCATCCCGTTCCTGCTCAAGCTGAACCACAACGAGTTCCTGTCGTACCCGAACGCCTACGACCAGATCATGTTCGCGTCGGTCAAGCAGGCCCGCGAGCAGGGCTGCGTCGCGGTCGGCGCCACCATCTACTTCGGCTCTCCCGAGTCGAAGCGCCAGATCCAGGAGGTCGCGACCGCGTTCGAGGCGGCGCACGAGCTCGGCATGGCGACCGTGCTCTGGTGCTACCTGCGGAACTCGGCGTTCAACACCACGTCGAACGGGAGCGGCCACGACTACCACGTGGCTGCCGACCTCACCGGCCAGGCCAACCACCTCGGGGTGACGATCCAGGCCGACATCATCAAGCAGAAGGCGCCCGAGACGGCGGCGCCCGGCTTCCTCGACCTGAAGTTCGGGAAGACGGACAAGCGCGTCTACTCCGAGCTCATGAGCGACCACCCGATCGACATGACCCGCTACCAGGTCGCGAACTGCTACATGGGCCGAGCGGGCCTCATCAACTCGGGCGGCGCCTCGTCGGGCGCAAGCGACCTGCACGATGCGGTCTTCACCGCCGTCGTCAACAAGCGCGCCGGCGGCATGGGGATGATCAGCGGCCGCAAGGCGTTCCAGCGGCCGATGGGCGAGGGCATCGGCCTTCTGAACGCGATCCAGGACGCATACCTGTGTGACGAGGTGACGATCGCCTGACCCCGAGCCGTGACGGCCGCCCGGGAGCGGCGCTACCGTCCGAGAAATGATCGCAGCGCTCCAGGACTCGGTCCCGCTCACGGGTGATTGGCGAACCGCGGCGCTGATCGTCGGCTCGTTCGTCGTGGCTTGGATCGTCGCCAAGGCCTCGGGCCGCGTCGCCGAGATCGTGACCCGCTGGTGGGAGCGCCGCCACGGTGAGGCCGGGCCGTCGCCCGACGACACCGCGGCACTGCGCGGCCTGAAGCGGCGCGACACGGCGGTCTCGCTCGTCAGTTCCACCGTGCGCTACGTGGCCTTCGGGCTCGCGCTCGTCTTCTCGTTCGTCCAGGTCTCGGGCTTCTCGAAGGTCACCGCGCTCGCCGGCGCATCGCTGATCGTCGTCCTGATCGGCTTCGCCGGGCAGCGGTTCCTGACCGACATCATCGCCGGCTTCCTCATGTTCTTCGAGGGCTGGTTCTCGGTCGGAGACACGATCACCGTCGAGCCGTGGGCGCTCTCGGGCGTCGTCGAGGAGATGTCGCTGCGGTCGACGACCCTCCGGGCCGTGACGGGCGAGACGATCCGGGTGAACAACTCGGCGATCTACGCGGCGCGCGTGCTCCCCAAGGGCGTGCGCGAGGTCGAGATCGAGTTCATGGCGACCGACGGCGACGAGTGCCGGCGGGTGGTCGACGAGGTGGCGCGGATCGTCCCCGCCGGCCCGACCCGGTTTGTCCGCCGGCCCGAGGTGATCGAGGTCGAGGTGCTCGACGACGAGCTCGTCCGCGTGCTCGTCCACGCCAGCGTCGCCCACGGCCGCGAGTGGCTCGTCGAGAAGTTCCTGCCCGACCTCATCAAGGAGCGCGCACCCGAGGGTCTGATCGCACACGGGCCGATCGTGATGTTCGTCGACGAGCGCGCGACCCGGCGGTTCGCGCGGTCGCTGCCCGGCTCGCGCGGCCCACGCGCGCGCAGCGGCGCGCACACGGAGTAGCGCGGGCCGCGGTGGACGATGTCCGCCCGGCGTACGGCGGCCGCTGCTTCGCCGACATCCCCGGCGCGGTCGTGCGCCTCCTGACCGGAGCGGGCGAAGGCGGGCTCGATCCGGACGTGCTCGGCGACCTCGATCGGCGGTGGTCGCGCGTCGCCCTGGTGCTGGTCGACGCCTTCGGATGGTCGTGCGCCGAGCGGCACGCCGAGCACCCCTTCCTGCGCCGCGTCGTCGCCGAGGGCCGGCTGGCACGCCTCACGTCGCAGTTCCCGTCGACCACGTCGGCCCACATGACGACGCTCCACAGCGGCCTGCCCGTCGGCGAGACGGGGATCTACGAGTGGTTCCAGCTCGAGCCGGCCCTCGACCGCGTCATCGCGCCGCTCCTCTTCTCGTACGCCGGAGACGACGAGCGCGAGACGCTGCGCGCCTCCGACATCGACCCGGGCAGCCTCTATCCGGCAGCGACCCTCTACGAGCGCCTGGCGGCCCAGGGCGTCTCGTCGTCTGCCGTCCAGCACGCTGCGATCGCCGACACCACCTTCAGCCGGGCGACGCTGCGCGGGGCGACCGTCCGGCCATTCGGTGATGGCACCGGCTGGGCCTTCTGCGTGGCCGCGGCGCTGCGTGAGCCGGGCTACGTCGTCGCCTACGTCGACGACGTCGACGCGACCGGGCACCACCATGGACCGGAGTCGGACGCCCACATCGCCGGGGCGACGGGCGTGCTCGACACCCTCGAGACGCTCGCCCAGGCGCTGCCGGCCGACGGCGAGACGCTCCTCCTCGTCACGGCCGACCACGGCCAGATGCAGGTCGACCCCGAGACGACGGTGTTCGTGAACGAGGCCTGGCCCGAGATCGTGGACCACCTCCGCCGCGGCGCCGACGGGCGGCCCCTCGCGCCGGCCGGGTCGGCTCGCGACCTCTTCCTCCACGTCCTCCCCGGCCGCGTCGATGAGGTCGCGTCGCGCCTCCAGGGGCTCCTGGGCGACCTGGCGTCGGTGCGGCCGACCGCCGCGCTCCTCGCCTCGGGCCACTTCGGGCAGGCAGGCCCGCGCCTCCGCGAGCGGATCGGCGACATCGTCGTCCTCCCCGGCCCGGGCGCGACCGTCTGGTGGCGTGAGCCGGAACGCTTCGACATGCAGTTCCACGGCCACCACGGCGGCCTCTCACCCGCCGAGATGCTGATCCCGCTGGCCGCGCTCCCGATCGGCTGAGAGGCAGGGGTCCGGGCTGCGACGCCGAACCTGGGGAGCATGGAACCACCTCTCGACCTCAGCCAGGCCACCGACATGCCGGTCCTCGCACGGATCGTCGTGCCGCTGACCGCCGTCCAGAAGGAAGCAGTCGGCGAGGTGCGCGGCATGTCCCGCGAGTCGTGCCAGGTGCCGCTTCCCAAGGAGGCCCGCGTCGTCCAGGCCGAGCGGACCGAGGGCGCCTGGGTCGTCTGGTACGTCGAGAAGGTCGAAGCGATCTAGGCCGCTTCGTCGGCGAGCGCCGCGCCGCCAACAAGCCAGCGCCGCCCGCGGTACCGCACCGCCCCGACCGCCGTTCTCACGGCGATGAACGTCGTGAGGCCGATCCAGATGCCCGTGAGCCCCCAGCCTTCCTGCGCCGTCAGGAGGGTGATCGGCAGGAAGCCGCCGAGCGCGGCGAGCACCGTCACGTTGCGCATGAACCGCAGATCGCCGGCGCCGAACAGCACGCCGTCGAGCGCGAACAGCCAGCCGTTCAGCGGCATCATCAGCACCAGCCACGGCCACAAGACGTGGGCCTGGTCGATGACCGGGCTGTCCGAGGTAAAGAGCGCCGGGATGACCGCGTAGCCGGCGGCCAGGATCGCGGCGAAGCCCACGCCCAGGATCGCGCCCGCCCAGAGCAGCCGGTGCGCCAGCGCATGGGCGACATCGACCGCGCCCGCGCCGAGCAGCCGCCCGATGAGCGCCTGGGCTGCGATCGCGGTCGCGTCGAGGAAGAGCGCGGTGAAGAACCAGATCTGGGCCCCGATCTGGTGGGCGGCAAGGGCTTCGTCGCTTGTGCGCGCCGCCACCGACGCGGCGACGGTGAACGCCACGAAGAAGGCGACGGTTCGCAGGCCCAGATCGCGGGCCGACGCAAGCTGGCGGCAGATTCGCTGCCACGAGGGAGTGAGCGGGGCGCCGCGGCGGACGAGCAGCACCAGGAAGACGCCCCCCGAGGCGACCTGGGCCACGACGTTCGCGATGGCCGAGCCGCGGATCCCGAGGTCGAACCCGAACACGAGCACCGCCGACAGGCAGACCGACGCGATGTTGGCGACACCGATGACGTAGAGCGGCGTCCGCGTGTCCTGAAAGCCGCGCATCCATCCCTGCGCGGCGGCGGTCACGAGCACGAACGGGGAGCCGAGCGCCGCAATGCGAATCCACTCCAGCCCCTGCGCGGCGGCCGGAGTCGAGCCGCCCGCCATCGCGTGCAGGGTCGGCTCCGCGACGAGCTCGATGACCACCACGAGGATCGCCCCCAACCCGAGCGCCAGCCAGGTCGCCTGCACCCCGGAGTCGAGCGCGAGGCCGTGCTCGCCCGCGCCGTAGAGCCGTGCCGCCCGCGCCGTCGTCCCGTACTCGAGGAACGTGCAGAACCCGAGGATCTCGGCGAGCAGGAGGCCCGCGAGCGCGAGGCCGGCCAGCGGCACCGTGCCGAGGTGGCCGATGATCGCCGTGTCGCCCAGGACGTAGAGCGGCTCGGCGACGAGCGCCCCGAGCGCCGGGAGCGCCAGTGCCAGCACCTCGCGGTCGGACGGCATCCGCGTGTCCACGCCGGGTAGTGTCGCTAGATCAGTTGCAGCACGGCGCGGGTCGCCTCGCCGGAGCGGAGGGCCGCCACGGCGGCGTCGGCCTCGTCGAGCGGCATGCGGTGCGAGATGAGCTGCTCCAGGGGCAGCCGGCCCCGGAGGTAGAGGTTCAGGATCTCGGGGAAGTCGCGGTCGGGCCGGGATGAGCCGTAGATCGAGCCCAGCACGCGCCGCTCCATCCGCGGAATCGAGATCCCCGGGAGCGAGATCTCCGCATCGCCTCGCGGCACCCCCATCATGACGACCGCCCCGCGCGCCCTGGTCGAGAGGAAGGCGGCCCTGACCGCCGCCGGCCGGCCACGCGACTCGAAGGCGTAGTCGACGCCGCCGCCGCTGGCCTCGACGACCGCCGCCGCAGCCTCCTCCGGCGCGCCGTCGTGAAGGACAGTCGCCGTCGCCCCCGCCTCACGCGCACGCTCGAGCCGCTCGGGGCGCGCGTCGACGGCCACGATGTGCGACGCCCCGGCGACAACCGAGCCGAGAATCGCCGACATCCCCGTCCCGCCGAGTCCGAACACGGCGACGCGCTCGTCGGGCCGCACGCCGGCCGTCCGCCACACGGCGCCGACGCCCGACGTGACCGCGCAGCCGACCAGGGCCGCCACCTCGAACGGCACCTCCTCCGGGATGCGCACACACGAGCGCTCGGGGACGACCGCCCGCTCCGCGAAGGACGAGAGGAAGCAGTAGTGGTGCACCGTCGCACCGCCGAACGAGAGCCGCGTCGTCCCGTCGAGCATCCCGCCCGCCAGCATTAGCGGCCAGGCCGTCCCGCACAGGTGGGGAAGGTCGCGCAGGCATTGCTCGCAACTGCCGCAGTACGGCGCCCACGACAGGGCGACGTGGTCTCCGGGCGCAAGCCCGCGCACGCCCTCGCCGATCTCCTCGACCACGCCGGCCCCCTCGTGCCCGGGAACGACCGGGCACGGGATCTCGACCGAGCCGTCGATGGCGTTCAGGTCGTCGCTGCAGACGCCGCTCGCGTGCAGCCGCACCCGGACCTCGCCCGCCCCCGGTGGCGCCAGCTCGAGCTCGACCACGCGAAGCGGGGTCCCGGCGGCGGGAAGGAGCGCGGCGCGGGTCGTCACCGCCTCAGGCATGCACGCCCTCGACGAGCTCCTCGAGGCGCCGCTCGAGACCGCCCTCGCCGACCTCGCGCTCCTCGAGCGGAAGGCCCAGCATCTGGGCGGCGCGGGCCGCGGCGGCGCGAAGCTCGGGCGTCGGCCGCTGCGAGAGGTAGACGACGCGGGTGTAGTTCTTGAAGTAGGCGTCGCGCAGGTCGGGGTGGCGATCGAGGCCCAGCGACCGCCACACTGTGCGGTCGAAGGTCCGCGCCAGGAAGTCGGTGAGGAAATAGGTGCCGGGCTCCTCAGCCATGGCCTGCCGCAGGTCGTCACCTGCGAAGACGTCGTAGCAGTGGTTCCCGGCCAGCCGCTCGACGCCGAGGCGGTCGAGGGCGCCGAGGGTGCCGCAGTCCGCGTAGGCGACGACGAGCTGGTCGTACGTCCCGTCGAGCTCGCCGGCCAGCTCCTCCACCGCCGGGGCGATCAGCTCGGGCCGGTTGTGCAGCTCGGGCGGGAGCGGGTGGACGTCGACCTGCCACCCCCGCCGCCGCGCGATCGCCTTCACGTGGAGGGCGAGCGCGCCGCAGGCGATGACACCGATTCGCTTCATCCGGGAAACGCCAGCTGGTCGACGAACATATCGTTGAAGTCTGCCCGTCCCGAGAGCTCGACGTACTCGACCTCCTCGAGGATGGCGTCGGCCGCCGCGCGCTCGCGCAGCGAGAGTGCCGCCATCTTGGCTCCCTCGCCGGCGACGTTCCCGGCCGAGATGATCCGCGGCAGCGGCAGCTTCGGCACGAGGCCGATCCTGATGGCGCTCGCCGGCGACAGATAGGAGCCGAAGCTCCCCGCCAGGAGCACCTGCGTGATGTCGGCCGCGGTGACGCCGAGCTCGCTCAGCAGGATGTGCCAGCCCGTGGCGATCGACGCCTTCGCGAACTGGAGCTCGCGGACGTCGCGCTGCGACAGGTAGATCGCGTTGGCCGGGTCGTCGCCGCGCCACGCCAGCACAAACACGCGCTCCTCGCCGACCTTCACGAGCCGCGGAGCCAGGCCGGGATGCGCCTCGGCCGCCTCCTCGTCGGGCACGAACCGGCCCGAGTGGTCGAGCAGGCCCGCGGAGACGAGCTGCGCGACGGCGTCGACGAGGCCCGACCCACACATGCCGACCGGCGGCGCGTCGCCGATCACCTCGAGGGCGAGGTCGTCGCCCGCGATCTTGACGCCCTCGATCGCGCCCTCGGCCGCCCGCATCCCGCAGCGGATCTGGGCCGCCTCGAAGGCGGGCCCGGCGGGTGCGGCCGTCGCGACGACCCGCTCGTTCGAGCCGAGTGCGATCTCGGAGTTGGTGCCGACGTCGATGAAGAGGCGCAGGCGCCGGTCGCGCGTCAGGCCGGTCGCGAGCATCCCCGCGATGATGTCGCCGCCAACGTAGGCACCGAGCGCCGGGAAGACGAACGCGGGCGCGCGCGGGTGGATGCGGACGCCGAAGTCGGCCGCGGTGACCGGCGGGAGGCGGCGGGCGGTCATGATGAACGGCGCCACGGCGAGCGGCTCGGGGTCGATGCCGAGCGCGATCTGGGTCATGGTCACATTGCCGCAGACGACCATCTCATAGACGCCCTCAGCGTCGACTCCGGCCTCGGCGCATACCTCGCCCGCGAGCAGGTTGAGCGTCTCGGCCGCGCGGGTCTGGAGCGCCTCGAGCGCGTCGGGATCGAGCATCGTCGCCGAGACGCGCGAGATCACGTCAGCGCCGAACGGCTGCTGGCGGTTCAGCACCGAGCGCACCGCGAGCGGCTGGCCCGTGTTGAGATCGAGGAGCGTGGCGACGACGGTGGTCGTCCCCAGGTCGAACGAGATCGCGTGGCGGCTGGCGGTCGTGTCGCCCGGCTCCACATCGATCACGAGCTCGTCGCACACGACGACCGTCACGTCGAAGTTCGACTGCCGGAGCGTCCGGCCGAGCGTGCGCGCGGCGGCCGGGTGGAATGTGAGGGCGATGTCGTCGACGGCGCGCTCGATGCGCTCGATATCCGAGGTCTGATCCTCGAGCGACGGCTCCTCCACGGTGATGTGCCGCTTCTGGACCGACGGCCGCAGGATGACGTGGCGGCCCACGCCGACCAGCGCCGCCTTGGGGCGCGTCTGGAGCGGCGGCACGTCGATCTCGAGGTCCTCGACGGCAGCGGCGCGGCACGCCAGGCGCCACCCGTCGCGCAGCTCGTCGGGGCTGAACGCGCGCGGGTCGACCGTGTCGATCGGGACGCCGCCGGAGGCCACGCGCACCTTGCACTTCCGGCACGTCCCGTGGCCGCCGCAGGTCGAGTCGATCGCGATTCCGTTCCAGGAGGCTGCGTCGAAAACCGTCGTCCCCGCCGGGACGCGGACCTCGCCGCCCTCGGGGCGGAAGCTCAGACGGACGCGACCCGTCCCCGACTCGACGGCGGCCTCGCTCACGCCTGCGCCGCCGCCTGCTTCGCACGGTGGGCGGCGATCCAGCGACCGCCCCACTCGTCGTGGCCGAGCAGGAAGTCGGCGGCGCGCACGCCCTCGACGCACACCGGCGAGCGGGCGTCCATGATCGCGCTCGTCAGGCCATGGCTGGCGGCGATCGCCAGGAACCCCGCTCCAAGGACGTGGCGGCCGGGGAGGCCGAACGAGATGTTCGACGCGCCGCAGGTGGTGTTCACACCGAGCTCCTCGCGCAGGAGGCGCAGCGTCTCGATGAAGAGCGTGACCGCCCGCGGCTCGGCCCCGACGGGCATCGCAAGCGGATCGATCACGACGTCCTCGGGCGGGATCCCGTGGTCGCCTGCGACAGACACGATCTTGCGCGCCACCTCGAGACGCCGCTCGGGCTCCATCGGGATCTCGTCGTCGTTTGCGAGGCCGATCACGGCGGCCCCGTGGCGCGCGACCAGCGGGAGAATCGCCTCGAGCCGCTCGTCCTCACCGGTCACGGAGTTCACGAGCGCCTTGCCCTCGTAGGCATCGAGGCCCGCCTCGAGCGCCTCGATGATCGACGAGTCGATGACGAGTGGCAGGTCGGTCAGATCCTGCATACGGGCGACCGCGGCGCGCATGAGCGCCACCTCGTCGGCGAGCGGGTCGCCGACGTTCACGTCGAGCATGTCGGCGCCGCCCTCGGCCTGCTCTGCGGCATCGATGTCGATCTGCGAGAGGTCGCCCGACTGGAGCTGGGACTGGAACGCCTTCCGGCCCGTCGGGTTGATGCGCTCGCCGATGACGCAGAACGGCCGTCCCGCGCCGATCGTGACAGTCCTAGACCGCGACTGGAGAACCGTATCCATGCTGAACCCTCTCTTCGTACGTCGGAATGCCAAGGCGACGGCAGGTCTTGGCGATGCCGGCGTCCTTCCTGAAGCTGATGAAGTGGAGGCCCCTGACCCCGGGCAGCGACATCGCGTGCGCCGCCTGCTCGTGGGCCAGGTCGAGGCACGCCTCGAGCGGGTCGGGAGCCGACTCGATCCGCTCGATCACCGCGGCCGGGACAGAGATGCCCGGCACGCGCGCGTCGATGAAGCGAAGCGCGGCGGCCGAGCGCAGGATCGTGATCGACGGGAGGATGGCGACGCGGTCGGCGAGCCCGGTGCGCACCGCCTCGGCCATGAACGTGTCGAGCCGCTCCGGCTCGAACGAGATCTGGAGCTGGACGAACCGGGCGCCGGCGGCCGCCTTCTTGTGGGCCCGGGCAACGCGGTACTCGTACGGCGGCGCGCCGGGGTTCTCGACGCAGCCGATGAAGAGCTGGGGCGCAGGATCGACGCGCCGGCCCGACAGATACCGGCCCTCGGCGATCCCCTGCGCCGTCGCGATCAGCGTGGGCGCGTCGAGGTCGAAGACGCGCCGGGCCTCGGGCTCGTCCCCGGCTGTGACGTCGTCACCGGTCAGGCAGCACACGTTCTCGATTCCGTGCATCGAGGCGCCGACGATGTCGGCCTCGAGCGCGAGCCGGTTACGGTCGCGGCAGACGAGCTGCATGATCGGCTCGACGCCCTCCTCCCGCAGCGCGACGGCGACCGCGAGCGGCGA
>JBOHBE010000444.1:0-6370 GCA_050698235.1 Gaiellales bacterium | reverse complement strand
AGGCGTTCCTGCTCGAGCTCCTGTCTGACTTCCAGGTGACGATCCCCGAGATCGGGACGATCCGCGCCGAGCGGCGGCCGCGGGTCATCCTCACGTCGAACCGCACGCGAGAGCTGCACGATGCGCTCAAGCGGCGCTGCCTCTACCACTGGATCGGGCACCCCGAGCTCGACCGCGAGATCGAGATCGTGCGGGCTCGCGTGCCCGGGGTTCCCGAGCGACTGGCGGCCGAGGCGGCGGCGTTCGTCGGCCACCTGCGCGTCATGGACCTCGCCAAGCTGCCCGGCGTCGCCGAGACGATCGACTGGACGCAGGCGCTGGTCGCGCTCGGCCAGGAGGAGCTCGAGGCGGGCGTCGTCGACGCCACGCTGGGGTCTGTGCTGAAGCACCATGAGGACATCGAGCGCGTGCGCGACGCCGGGCTCCGCGAGCTCGTCGCCCGCGCCCGCGAGACCTAGCCATGCCCACCGCCACCGCCGGCGACGCGGTCGTCCGAAAGCTCGTCACGTTCGGGCGCATCCTCCGCGAGGCGGGGCTCGAGGTCGGGCCGGGCCGGCTCCAGGACGCGCTTCGCGGCCTCGACCAGATCGACCTGACGAGCCGCGAGGAGGTCTACCACGCGCTGCGCTGCACGCTCGTGTCACGCCGTGACGACATCGACGCGTTCGACATGGCGTTCGCCGTGTTCTGGGAGCGGGCGCCCAGCACCGCGCCCGACCAGCCGATCGATCTCGGCTTCCAGGCGTCAACGGAGCCGCCGAAGCGGGTGCCGTCGGCGGCGCCCGCCAAGGAGGACGACCGCCCGTCTGAGGACGAGTCGCCGCCCGTGCTCGTCGCGTCGTCGCGAGACGAGGTGCTTCGCCGCAAGGACTTCGCCGACATGACGCCGGCCGAGCTTCGCCGAGTGCGCCGCCTCATCGCCACGCTGCCCTCGGCCGAGCCGATGCGGCGGTCGCACCGCCTCCGGCCCGGCAGGGCGGGCGACGTCCTCGACATGCGGCGGACGCTTCAGGCGGCGATGCACACGGAGGGGATGCCGCTACGGCTGTCCTACCGGAAGCGAAAGCTCGTGCCGCGCAAGCTCGTGTTCCTGTGCGACGTGTCGGGGTCGATGGAGCCCTATGCCCGCGCGATGATCATGTTCCTCGAGGCCGCCGCCCGGGCGGGCCGCCACGTCGAGGCGTTCGCGTTCGGGACGCGCCTCTCGCGGCTCACGCCGCAGCTGCGCGATCTCGACCCCGTGCGGTCGCTCCGGCTGGCCGGTGCGACGATGCCCGACTGGGGCGGCGGCACCCGTATCGGCGAGTCGCTGCGGGCCTACAACGAGCAGTACGGGCGGCGCGGGCTGACCCGCGGAGCGGTCGCCGTCGTCGTCTCGGACGGCTGGGAGCGCGGCGACCTCGGGCTGCTCGATACCGAGCTCGGGCGCCTGCACCGCCAGGCCCACCGGCTGGTGTGGGTGAACCCGCTGAAGGGGCACACGGGGTTCGAGCCGCTGGCGGGCGGGATGCGGGTCGCGCTGCACCACTCGGACGTCTTCGTCGAGGGCCACAACCTGGCGGCGCTCGAGGCGCTGGCCGAGGTGTTGACCGCGCTCTGAGCCGCGGGTAACGTTTGCCACGGACTGGGCACCGGGCGGATGCGTGAGCCGCCCCGAGAATGGAGGCGCAATGACATACCTCATCCCGCACATCGCGGTCTTGAACGCGAGCAACGGCGCGTGCACCGACGAGGAGATCGACGCCATGGTTGCGGCGATCCAGCATCAGGTCACGTACCACTTCCGGGCGTGGTGGGGGACGAATGCCAGCATCCAGCGCTACACCGACGAGACCGCGGTGCCGACGGCGGCGAACGTGTGGAAGTGCCGGATCCTCGACAAGAGCGATGTCCAGGGCGCGGGGGGATACCACGAGGAGATGCACGGTGTGCCCGACCTGAAGGTGTTCGCCGGCGATCTGAAGCGCTTCGGCGCGAGTGTTTCGGTCGCGTTCAGCCACGAGGTGCTCGAGGCGCTCGGCGACCCGCTCTGCAACCAGTCGATCCAGGTGGCACGTGGTGTCTTCTGGTCGATGGAGGCCTGCGACGCGGTCGAGGCCGACCAGTTCGCCTACGAGGTCACGATCGCGGACGGCACCAACGTGATGGTGTCCGACTTCGTGACCCGCCAGTGGTGGAACGCCGCCGACCCGCCGCCCTACGACTACAAGCGCCACATCTCGCAGCCGATGCAGCTGCTGGCCGGCGGCTACATCGGCGAGTGGAACGCGACGACCCAGAAATGGACGCAGCGGATCGCCGACAAGACGGCGCCGGAGTCGCACCGGCTCGCGTTACGAAACGCCCGCCTCGGTGACGGCAAGGCCGCGAAGTCCGGGTACGCGGAGCGGGTCGAAGGACAGCTCCGTGTGACAGACGACGTGGTGGACGCCGCGCAGCGCTAGGCCGGATCGCCGGCCTGCATCCGCCGCACGACCTCCCAGGTGAGGGCGGTCGCGACGGCGCCCTCGAACCGCTCGGCCGGGTCGCGCCGGAACACGAGCACCGTGGCCATGGCCTGGATGCAGAGGATCGCAAGCGCCGTGGTGAGGTGCCTGGCGGCGGCGGAGCGCACGACCTGCAATCTACCCGATGCACGGGCCGGGCGAGACCCGGCCATGGGCCGACGCGAGCGCGCTTCGGATGGCGTCGAGGGGGACGCCGAATCCGCCGCCGCCCTCCCGCGCCGCCGCGAACATCATCGCCACGACGCGGCCGCGGCGGTCGACCACCGGGCCGCCGCTGTCGCCATGCCGGAGCTTGCCACGCAGCGGCACGACCGTGCGCGGCCGAACGCCGCCGCCGTACGCGCCCGGTGCCAGGGCCGTGATCGGCTGTCCTGCCCGGCCGGGGACCGATGTCAGCGGGCCGTTCTGCGGGTAGCCGATCAGCGCGACGGCGCTTCCCGACGGATCCTTCGGAGCGATCGCGAGCCGCGGGAGCGGCAGCCCGTGGACGCGCAGGATCGCCACGTCGTTTGACCCGTCGACGGCGATCGGGACCGCCGTATACGTCCCGGCGCCCGAGGGCTGCACCGCGATGTCGTGCTCGCCGGCGATGACATGAGCGTTCGTGACGACGATCCCGTGGCGCACGACCCATCCCGATCCCTGGATCCCGAGCCCGCAGGCGGTGCCCTGCACGCGGACAACGCTCGCCTTGGCGGCGTGCGCGCCCGGGGCGCTCGGCAGCGACGGATCGGGCGGATCGAGGGCCTGGTTGGCGATGGCGGGGACGATGGGCAGCGGATCGAATCGCGCCAGGGCATCGAGGACGGTGCTCGCCGGCACGGCCCGCAGGAGCGCCGGCAGGATCGCCGAGCTCTGGACGTTCCGGCGCAGATGGAGCCCCGGCTGCTCGAGCGCCACGACCGCGACGAGCCACGCGACGACGAGCCCGAGCGCGACGCCCGCCGCGACGCCGCCTGCGGTGTCCATGGCCGCCAGGGGTCCTCGGAGCACGTGTTCGCGGAGCGCGTGCGCCGCCGCTCCGGCTCCGATCTGCACGATCGAGCCTCCGATCAGCGCACCGATGAGCCCGGCAACGCCCAGCCAGGGCGAGTGCCGGCCGTTCTGGAGCAGCACAGGGGCGAGCCGCGACCCGATGACCGCTCCGACGGCGAAGCCCGCGAGGCCCAGAAACGTCGCCATGAGGCCGCGCTGCGCGCCCCGGAAGGCCGACAGCGCCACCCCCGCGAGCACGAGGAGGTCGATGGCGCTCACCGGTGATGTATACCCCCCGTCCGGCGCCGCAGGTCCGGGTGTGTGCCAGACTGCGGGGGTGGAGTTCGTGCACATCGAGCACGATCCAGCGCTGCGCCGTCCGAATCTCGTGGCCGCGTTCCGGGGCTGGAACGACGCCGGCGGCGCCGCCAGCCTGGCCGCGGGCTACCTGCGTGCGGTGACCGACGCCGATCGGTGCGCGGTCATCGACTCCGAGCCGTTCATCGACTACCAGCAGACGCGGCCCACCGTCGAACTCGTCGACGGCGACGTCCGCCGGCTCGACTGGCCCGAGACCGAGATCTACGCATCCGAGAAGTCCGACCTGGTCGTCGTCGTCGGCACCGAGCCGAACATGCGCTGGCGCGCATTCTCGGGCGCCATCGCCGACCTCGCGCGGCGCTACCGGGTCGACCTCGTCATCACGATGGGGGCGCTCCTGGCCGACACGCCGCACACGCGGCCCGTGCCGGTCTCGGCCACGGCTTCCGACGCGGAGCTGATGGAGCGGTTCGGGCTCGCCCGGTCGACCTACGAGGGGCCGACGGGCATCGTCGGCGTCCTGCACGACGCATGCTCCCGGGCGGGGCTCCGCTCGGCGAGCCTGTGGGCGGCCACGCCGCACTACATCTCGGCGACCCCCAACCCGCAGGCCGCGCTCGCGCTGCTCGAGCGGCTGAGCGAGATGATCGGGACTCCGTCGGGCTCGAGCGAGCTCGAGCGGGCGGCCAGCGAGTATGCGCTCCGCGTGGCGTCGGCGATCTCGGACGATCCCGACATCGCCGGGTACGTCCAGCAGCTCGAGGAGGCGGCCGATACCGCCGACCCGCCGAGCGGCGACGAGCTCGCGGCCGACTTCGAGCGCTACCTGCGCGAGCAGAGCGACGGGAAGGACGACTGACGAGCGTCGACGCGACTGACGCCACGTTCGATGACGCGGTCGTCGAGCGCTCGCGTACGGTGCCGGTGGTCGTCGACTTCTGGGCGGAGTGGTGCGGGCCGTGCCGCCAGCTCACGCCTGTCCTCGAGGCGGCGGTCGAGGCGACCGGCGGCGCCGTCGAGCTGGTCAAGGTCGACGTCGACGCGAACCCGCATGTCTCGCTCCGTTACCGCGTCCAGGGCATCCCGGCGGTGAAGGCGTTCCGCGACGGCCGGCTGGTCGACGAGTTCACCGGGGCCGTCCCGCGGGAGAGCGTCGACTCGTTCCTGCGCGGTCTCCTGCCGTCCGAGGCCGACAGGCTGGTCGAGCTGGGCGACGAGGCGTCGATCCGAAAGGCGCTCGAGCTCGAGCCCGACCACCCGGCGGCTCGCGCGGCTCTGACCCGGCTCGAGTCGGCCGACGACCCGGTGCTGGTGCCCGGGCTGGCCGCGCTCGACGCGGGCGAGACCGAGCGCGGGCTGCAGCTCCTGCTCGACGCGCTCGCCGGCGCCGACGCCGCGGTGCGAGACCGGATCCGGCAGGTGATGGTCGGCGTCTTCGCAGATCTCGGGCAGGATCACCCGCTCTCGGCGGAGTACCGCCGCCGGCTCTCGTCCGCGCTCTACTGAGCGGCCGGGCGGAAGTCCCGCTCGCCGTCCCAGTAGTCGAGCCGCTCGATGCGGCCGATCACGCCGAGGCCGGGCCAGTACATCTTGTTCGACCGCGGGAAATACGCCACGTCGCCCGTGTCCCGCGTCCCGTAGGCCAGGAAGGTCAGCCCGTCCGCCCCGCCCCGCAGCGCGTGCGCCACGCCGGTGCCTGCCGGCCGCGAGAGCACGTGCCCAGGCTGGAGCGGGTGCTCCACGTCTCCCAGGATGCACGATCCCGATCCCTCGAGGACGACGAAGAGCTCCTCCTCGGAGGAGTGGCAGTGCGGCGGGTACTGGAGCATCCCCGGCGCGCAGCGGCCGATGTTGAGGCCCGTGCGGACGGCGCCGGCCGCGGCCGCCATGTGCCGCCAGGTTGACCGACAGTCGCCCTCGCCGCTCTCGTGCTCCTCGACGTGGGCCGCGTTCACGACGTTCGCGAGCCTCGGCCCAGGTGCGGCCCACAACAGCGGCCCGGCCGCGGCGTCGAACGCGAACATGTCGCCGGGGCCGTCGGCCGCGACGATCGTCGCGCCCGCCCACGCCCGGCCGGAGTGGGGGTGGTAGCAGGTCTCGACGTACTTGCGCATGCCGAAGGCCAGGACGTCGAGCCCGTCCCGGCCCGCCTTGAGGGTGTGCGCCTCCTCGTCGGCCAGGTGGACGATGCAGTCGCCGGCCCCGACCTCGCACACCTCGCCGTCCTGCCACAGGAGGCCGCTTCCGGCGAGGACGTAGAAGATCTCCTCCTCGGCTCCGTGGGCGTGAGGCGGCGTGTTGCGCCGGTCGGGGTCGGTCTCCCACCGGCGCAGGCCGACGGCGACAGTCCCCGCCGCCACGCCGAGGTCGGTCATCCACGTCGCGATCTCACCGACCTCGCGCCGGGCCCGCGGCACGTCATCCCAGTGAGCGAGGTGCTTCACAGCCGCGCCTCGAGCGCCTTTCGCGACTCGTCCGGCCACGGCTCGGAAGCCGACCGGCCGGCGTCGGTGTGAACGACGACGCTTTTCGCCTCGGCGGCGACGCGGCCGTCGGCGGCCGAGCGG
>JBOHBE010000443.1:0-2009 GCA_050698235.1 Gaiellales bacterium | reverse complement strand
GCGCAGCTGCGCGACCGGCTGGGGATCTCGCGCAAGTACGCCCAGGCCCTGCTCGAGGCGATGGACGCGAACGGCATCACCCGCCGCGTCGGCGACGAGCGCGTCCTGCGCC
The DNA here is from genome assembly GCA_050698235.1 of Gaiellales bacterium. GTDB lineage: Bacteria > Actinomycetota > Thermoleophilia > Gaiellales > JAICJC01 > JAICJC01. The sequence continues at coordinate 1,897 of JBOHBE010000443.1, read as the reverse complement.
GCCGCGCCCGCGAATAGCAGGGGCCAGGCCCCGAGGATCGGGGCCTGGCCCCGTCGTCACATCACGGTCGTCCCAAGGGGCGGGTTGTACGCTCTTGCGGTGCGTTCGCGCCTGCTCTACCCGCTGGTGTTCATCGCCGGCGCGTCCACGATGTCGACCGAGATGTGCGCCTCGCGCCTGCTCGCGCCGTTCTTCGGCGCGTCGATCCTGGTGTGGGCGAACATCATCGGCCTGATCCTGATCTACCTGTCGGTCGGCTACTTCGTGGGTGGGCGGCTCGCAGACCGGCATCCGACGATGCGGTTCCTGTGCTGGCTCATGCTGGCCGCGGCCGGGTGCGTCGCCGTCCTGCCCTTCGTCGCCGAGCCGTTCCTGAGCGCGGCGGTCGACGCGTTCGCCGGGGCGTCGGTCGGCGCGTTCCTCGGCTCGTTCTTCGCCGTCATGCTGCTGTTCTCGGTCCCGATCACCCTGCTCGGCATGGCCTCGCCGTTCGCCGTGCGGCTCGGCGTGACGACGATCGAGGAGGCCGGAGCGGTTGCGGGCCGCATGTACGCGCTGTCGACGGCGGGCTCCATCCTCGGAACGTTCCTGCCGGTGGCGGTGCTGATCCCGGCGATCGGGACGCGGCGGACGATGCTCGCGACGGCCTGCCTTCTGGCCCTCGCCGCCTCGCCTGTGCTCGGTCGCCGCTACCTGGCCGTCCCGGCGTTGATCGGAGCCGTTGCGCTCGTCCCGCCCGGCTCCGTGAAGCCGGGCTCGCACATCATCTACGAGGGCGAGTCCGCCTACCAGTTCGTGCAGGTGCAGTCGCTCCCGGGCGGCGGGCGCGTCCTTCACCTGAACGAGGGCTGGGCCGACCACTCGATCTACCGCCCGGGCCAGGTCCTGACGGGCGGCTACTGGGATCAGTTCCTGCTCGCCCCGATCCTGCACGGGCCGGGCCTCCGCAGCCTCAGCATGATCGGCTACGCCGGCGGGACCGTCGGCCGGGCATACGGCACCTACTGGCCGTCGGTTGACGTCCTCGGGATCGAGCTCGACCCGCTGGTCACGCAGGTCGGGCGCCGGTACTTCGGCCTCGCCTCGAACCCGCGCGTCAGGGTCGCCACCGCCGACGGCCGCGTGTACCTCGAGCAGCACCACACCCGCTACGACGCCGTTTTCCTCGACGCCTTCCGCCAGCCCTACATCCCGTTTTACCTCACGACGCAGGAGTTCTGGAGCCTGGCTCGCGAGCGGCTCGACGCTGGGGGCATGGTGATGGCGAACGTGGGCCGCATCCCGGGTGACTCGCGCCTGCCGGATGCGATTGCGGGGACGATGGCGACCCGGTTCGCGTCGGTCTTCGAGTGGCGCGTGACCGGGTTCAACAACATCGTCGCGGGGTTCACCTCGCCGACGACCGTCGCCGAGCTCCGTGCCCGCCTGGCCGACGCACCGCCCGCCCTACGGCCCGCCGCGGGGTTCGCACAACAGCTGCGCCTGGTGGCACCGTCCGGCGATCCCCTGACCGACGACCGGGCGCCCGTCGAGTGGATGACCGACCAGATGATCGTTCGCTACGCCGCCGAGACACCCTCTGCGGGCAATCCGTAGCCTCGACTACCACTTTTTCTCTGAAATTTCACCCTTTTGCGTGATCTGTACGGCTTGACGCCCCTTTTGCCGTTGCTATCATGTGTATATGACACAGCTATCCACACTCTTTACGGCATCAAGCATCGATCAGCACCGCCATCCCGTGCGCGAGAGCGAGCGGGAGTACTTCATGCGGCTTGCGCGTCAGCGCAAGATCGAGCGGCGCACAGAGCGCCGCCGCGAGCTGGTGAAGCGCATCACGCATCCGCGCAAGCCGGCTTAGAACGTTCGAGCCTGCGCTGAGCAGGCGAACGGCCGA
>JBOHBE010000442.1:0-15265 GCA_050698235.1 Gaiellales bacterium | reverse complement strand
CCACGAGCACGAGCCGGTGCAGTTCACCCCGTGGGTCGAGCGCACCACCTTGTCGTGCTGCCACCGCTCGCGGTAGAACGACTCCCAGCCGCGATCCTTGGACGTCAGCTGGCTCCAGCCCTCGGGGCTCGCGGGGCCGCGACGGAAGAACTCGTGAGCACGGAGCAACGCCCCTCCGGACCGCCCGCCCGTCGTCTGGCGCACCACGGCCCGGGACTCTATCCGCTTCTCGTGCTCAACGAAAGCCCGGGATCAGGCGCCGTGCAGGCCGCCCGTGGCCACCGGGGCCGCGTCCTCGCGCTCGCTCATGAGCAGCGAGAGCGCGACCGCGAAACAGATCACGCAGAAGATCAAGAGGCCGACGAACCCGAGCGCGAAGCTCCCGGTCCAGCCCTTGATCAACCCCATCGCGACCGGTGGGAAGAACCCGCCGATGCCGCCGACGGCGCCGACGATGCCGGTGGCCGCACCCGGGTTCTCGGGGAACTCGTGCGGCACGAGCTTGAACACGGCGCCGTTTCCGAGGCCGAGGAATACGGCCATCGTGAGGCAGGCGATCGAGACCGTGAGCATCGTGGGGTGGGTCGCGACAGCAGCCAGCGCGGCACCGTCGACCGCGATCCCTGCGAATGCGGCGGTCAGCACGGCCGGCCCGCCGTAGCGGTCGGCGAGCCAGCCGCCGACGGGACGGGCTGCAACCGCGAGGGCGGCGAAGCCCGCGGCACGGGCCGCGGCGTCGACGTTCGAGAGCTCGAACCACTTGGTCAGGAGCTTCTGAAGGAACGTGAACATGGCCACGATGCCGCCGAAGGTGACGAAGTAGAGGAGCGACAGCCGGTACAGGCGCCACCCCGCGCCCAGGACCTCGCGATACCTGGTCGGCTTGGGCGGGTTGGGCGCGTCAGCGCCGAGGAACCACATCATCGCGGCCCCGGCGACCAACGCGGCGGCCATGCCCCAGCCCAGATACGTCTGACCGTAGTTCTCGAGCGTACGCGGCACGACGAGGAGCGCGATCGCCGGGTCGATGGTGCCAAGGGCGTAGACGCCGACGGCGAACCCGTGCCGCGACCGGTCATACCACCCGACGACGAACGGGACGCCGACCGCGAATGCCGAGCCCGCGGCACCCATGAAGAACCCGACGACGAGGAGCGCGCCGTACCCCGACGTGTAGCCGAGGAGGATCGCCGGCACGATCGACGCCAGCATGATGGCGGTGAAGATCATGCGGCCGCCGAACCTGTCGGCGAGCCAGCCGGCGGGGATCCGGAGGACCGAGCCACACAGCACCGGTACCGCGGCGAGTAGCAGCACCTGCGTGTCCGACCAGCCGTTCGTCTCCTGAAGATGCTTGGCGAGCGGAGCCACCAGGCCCCAGCTCGTGAAGCAGATCGTGAACGCGATGGTCGCGAGCGCAAGGTTGCGGGTCGCTTCGGATGTACGCGGAGCCATGACGGTCCTCCAGATCGACTGTCCGCATGATCGGCCGGGGCGTCTTTTGCGGCATCGGGGCGACCGCGGAACTCGCTGGTCGGGGTAGCCCCCGGGCGCCTCAGTAGTTTCTACGTATGTGAGGGCGGGTCGCACGGCAGGACGGCGCGGATCCGCGTCCCCGCGCCGGGAGGGCTCGCGATCTCGAGCCGACCGCCGATCGCCTCGACGCGGTCGGCCAGGCCGCTCAGGCCCGAGCCGAGCGCCGGCTGGGCACCGCCCTTCCCGTCGTCGGTCACCTCGACCGCGACCACCCCGCCGGCCAGGATCACCGCCACCGTCGCGCGGCCGGCCTCGGCGTAGCGGGTCACGTTGGCGATCGACTCGGAGACGACGTAGTAGGCAGCGGCCTCGACCTCGGGCGGGAGCCGGCCCTCCGGCATGTCGGTGACGTCGACCGGCACCTGGGCACGCAGGACGAGGCTGTCGACCGCGGCGCGCAGGCCTCGCTCGGTCAGGATCGCAGGGTGGATGCCGCGGGCCAGCTCGCGCAGCTCCTCGAGGCCCTGCGTCAGCTCGCGCTGGGCTCCCTGAAGGTGCTCGGCCGCCCGGGCCGGATCGCTCTCGAGGAGCGACATGGTCAGCCGCAGCGCCAGCGACAGCGACACGAACCGCTGCTGTGCGCCGTCGTGAAGGTTTCGCTCGAGTCGCCGCCGCGCCTGGTCGGCGGACGTCACGATGCGCTTTCGCGAGCCCGCCAGCGCCGTGCGCGCGTCGGCGTTCGCGATCGCCGTGCCCGCGAGCGAGGCGAACGCCCCGAGGCGGCGCTCGGTGTCCGGCGAGAGCGGCTCGTCGCTCACGCGCCAGGCGACCAGGGCGCCCCACGTGTCGCCGGTTACCGTGATCGGGGCGGCGACCGCCGACCTGATCGGATTGATGTCGTCGCCGATCGGGTTGGGCCGGCCGGGCTCGTCGGGGGCCTGGTCGGACCGCTCCGGCCGGCCGGTTCTGAACGCCGCGGCCATCGCCGGCCCCGAGTCGATCGGCACCAGCATCCCCTCGGCCGCGACGCGGTCGGCGGCGACCTCGCTCGAGTTCGAGAGGATCCGGACCTGCTCGCCGGGCTCGACGCGCACGAGCGTGCACCCGTCGGCGGCGACCAGCCGGCCCGCCTGCTCGGCAACGAGGCGGAAGACGGCGTCCTCGTCGAGCCCGCGCGCAACCTCCGTCGCGACCCGCTCGAGCGCCCCGTGCTCCGAGGCGAGCTCGCGCAGCTCCCGCTCGACGCGGAGCTGGTCGGTCACGTCGCGACCGATGCCGACCAGACCGTTGAGACGGCCGTGGTCGTCGTAGAGCCCGACGTTCGCCCACTCGATGTCGCGCCGCTCGCCGGACCGCAGGAGGATGCTGCTCTTGTCGTGCGCCGGGAAGTCCTGCCGCCGCACCTGCTCCATGAAGTCGTGCCCCGTGTCGAACACCTCGAGCCAGCGGCGGCCGATCAGCTCGTCACGCGTCCACCCGCTCAGCCGGACGAGGTATTCGTTGGCGTAGGTGATCGACCCGTGGAGGTCGAGCTGGGTCGCGACAAGCTCGACCGTCTCGAGCACGTCGTGCATCCGCCGGTGGGCCGCCTCGAGCGAGCGCTGGGTGCGCACCTCTTCGGTCTTGTCGCGCCCGATGCCGAGCACGCCCTCGACCCGGCCCTCTTCATCGCGCAGGGCGACGTTGTACCAGTCGACCTGCCGGCGCTCGTCGTTCTTGACGATGATCGTCGACTCGTCGCGCGGCGGGAACTCACCCGCTCGGACGCGATCGAGGAAGGACTCGCGCCCGCTTCGGAACATCTCGAACCAGTTCTGGCCCACGAGCTCGTCGCGCGTCCAGCCCGAGAGGCGCTCCGTGAAGGGGTTCACGTAGGTCATGCAGGCGTCGAGGTCCATCACGGCCACCACCAGCTCGACGGCCTCGAAGACGTCGCGCAGCCGCTGCTCTGCACCCTCGAGCGCGCGTACCTGGGCGCAGAGGCACGCGATCCGCTGCTCCTGCTCGATGTCGGCCGCCAGCGCCTCGCACGCCGACTCGATCCGCTCCGGCGCCGTCTCGGCGCTGTGCTCGACGGCCGCGATCACGGAGCCGTCGAGCTCGACCGTCGTCGAGGAACGGTCGTCAGACGGCTCGACCGGATCGCGCCGGGCGCCCGAGACGTCGACCCACATCGGCGGCTCGTCGTCGATCAGGTAGAGGACGCGAATGCTCGCGTCGCCGGTCGCCGTTGCGAGGGCAGCGTGGACGGGGCCCACGGGCTTGGCCGAGTGGAGCCGCACGACATTCCCCGAGATCCGGGCGTGCCCCATGGCCGGATGGTGTCACACGCGGCGCGCCCCGAGCCACGCTGCGAGCCCGTCCAGCGCTTCGTCGAGCCTCGACACGTCTCCCCAGGCCCCGAGCAGCTCGAGGGTGCCGGCCGCCCGGTCGAGCCGCGGCTCGGCGCGTCCGACGACACGCTCGCCGGCGAGGAGCGGCAGGACGTAGTAGCCATACTCGCGCTTCGCGGGAGGGACGTACATCTCGAGGCGATAGCGGAAGCCGAAGAGCGCCTCGGCCCTGTCGCGGTCGGCGATCAGCTGGTCGAACGGCGAGAGCAGCGTGACCCGGTCCGGCACCGGGCCGTCCTCGGCGTCCGGGTGTGCGTGCCACCCATCGCGCTCGAGCCGGACGCCGCGGGCGCGGAATCGCAGGTCGGCCAGCCGGCGGTCGGCCTGGCGGAGCGGCACACGCTCGGTCTCGGGATACCACCGGTCGGCGAGATCCCACAGGCGTTGCCCGCCCCGGCGGCCGACGATCGCGATCTCGCCCCGGTCGTGCAGCGCATGCAGCATCTCGCCCACCCGGCGGCTGCCGTACCAGCGGTGGTCGCGCGACGGCGTGCCCGAGCGATCCTCCAGGTCACGGGAGAGGAGCGGCCCGCGCGCCCCGATCTCGGCGAGGACGTATCGCCGAAAGCCGCGGTGCTCCGCCAGGAAGTCGGTGTAACGGCGCTCCCACGCGGAGTCGCCCCGCCGACGCCGCATCCGCGCCTGAAGCAGCGGCAGGGTCTCGGCGGGCCAGATGTACGCGTTCCACTCCACGAGCTTGCGCTCGACCCAGAGCAGACGGTCGAGCTCGGCCGTGTCGAACGCCCCGAGCCGGCTCCAGAGGACGAGGTGCTGGGGCGTCGCGACCGTCGCGATCGGGTCGAGCTGGAGGAACCCGAGCTGGCGTACGGTGTCGAGGACGCCCGTCGCAGACCCGTCGAGAAGCTGCGACCGGACGGCGATCCGGCGGGCCTCCTCGATTCCGACCTTGCGCGTCGGAGCGGCTCTCGGCACGCACCCTCCTCAGGCGAACGTGTGTTCGAGCGACTCTACCATTTCCAGGTAAATTCACCAGCGTGGGCCGCAATGCCGGGTATCATCGGGATCCCGTGGGCTCCTGGACGCACAGGGTCGTTCAAGGCATCGCGATCCTCGGCCTGGCGGCGGCGCCGGCCGTGGCGCTGCTCGCTCCGGTGCCCGAGGAGCTGCTCGATTCGGCGTTCGGCTCCGAATGGATGGCCCGGACGGTGCTCGGGCTGGCAACGCTCGCCGTCGCGTCGCTCGTCAACTTCTACGTCGGCTACCTGGTGCTCGAGGGCGCGCTGCCCGCGAAGATCCAGCAGCTCGGCCAGGCCGTCGAGCTCGCCTCGAGCGCCGCGGGCGATCTGCGCGAGGCGTCGGACGCGGTGGCCAGGACCGAGCAGGGGCTGACCGAGACCGCCGATCAGATGCGCTCGCAGGTCAGCGATGCCTCCGAGAAGATCCGGGCGCTCGAGACGCGGGTCGTCGAGCTGCAAACGACCCGGCTCCGGCGCCGGAGATGGCGGTGGGGGCTGTGAATTCAGACCTGGAACGGCTCGTCGACGCCCTCGGCGCGGCGGTCGACTGGCTCGATGAGGCCTACGAGGAGGCGCGCCAGACGCTGATCGACGGCGTGGTCGCCAGCGCGGTGCTGCTCATAAGCCTGGCGCTCCTCCCGTACATCGACGGCGGCGGGCTGATCGTCGCACTCGCGTTCATCGGGATTCTTCAAGCAATCGACCTGCTGGCCCGGGCCGGCCGGGGGGCGCTCGCGCTCGCGCGGCGCGCGCTCCCATTGCCGGCGCTCCGCGAATGAGCGCGACCCCCCTGCCGTCCGGAGACGCCGCTCGCGACCTCGAGCTGTCCCACCTCTACGTGACGATGCCGATCAAGCTGAACACCCCGCGCCCGACCGGCCTGGGACGGCCACCGTCCCGCGGGGCCATCGGCGGCGTCTCGTCCGACCGGAAGGGCTGGCTCTTCGCCTGGGTCGCCTACATGCCCACCGCCGTCGATGCGCCCGCGCTGAGCGTGTGGCCGACAGTGCAGCGGGGGGCGCGGTTCGATGTCGTCCTCCCCGCCGCCGCCGAGGTCGAGGTGCTCGCGCGCGTCGACACGCCTGAGCGCGCGGTGGGCCGCCTCGTGCACCACCTGCGCGAGCTCACGATGGCGACGATCGACCCCGACATGGACTACCTGCGCCGGGCGGTCGCCGCCTACCGCGCAGACCTTCGCCGCGAGCGCGATGCGGCGGCCGCGAACGACCGGTAGCCGCCGCCGAGTCAGTGGCGAGGGGCACATCGGCGCCGCCGTGTGGTTGAGAGCATCACGGTACTCGCGTGAAAGGAGAACCCTCTATGGCCCAACATGTCGGAGGCCTCGATGTCGGGCTCCTACGTTCGGAGATTCAGCGGACGTATGCCGCCGTCTCGAACGAGCCCGACCACGTCTTCATGTTCCCGACCGGCCGCGGCTGGGCGCAGGATCTCGGCTACCCCGCCGACCTCCTGGCGCGTGTGCCCGAGGCGTCTTGCGAGTCGTTCGCCGGCGTCGCCAACCCGTTCTCGCTCGGACCGCTACGACCGGGCGAGGACGTGCTCGACATCGGCTGCGGAGCCGGGATGGATACCCTCGTCGCTGCGCAGATGGTTGGCGCCGGCGGAACCGTGACCGGCATCGACATGACTCCCGCCATGGTCGCCAAGGCTCGCGCCTCGGTCGCCGAGATCGGTCTCGCGAACGTCACCATCGTCGAGGGCAGCGCGGAGGATCTCCCATTCGCCGATGCGAGCTTCGATGTCGTGATCTCAAACGGCGTCATCGATCTCATCCCCGACAAGGACGCCGTGTTCTCCGAGATCGCTCGCGTGCTTCGCCCCGGCGGGCGGATCCAGCTTGCCGACGTCACCATCCAGCGCCCGGTCTCGGAGGAGGGCAGGCGCAACATCGACCTGTGGACAGGTTGAATCGCCGGGGCTCTGCTGGAAGCAGAGTACGAGAGCCGGCTGCTACGTCACGAGTTCACCGATATCCACACCGGCGACCTCGTCGACACGTACGCCCGATCGGCGTTCGAGGACACCCGCCGCAAGGCCGAGAAGTTCGGCGCACGCGGGACCGTGATCAGGGCGGTGAAGCCGGCGTAGCGTTCTGCCAGCCCCCTTCGCCCTCCGACCACGGCACCGCCGTGCCGCGCTTGAAGATCAGGTCATCCGCGCCGTCGACGTACACGCCGACCTTGTCGCTGTCGGGATACACCGCGACGGCCGGCGACCGGGAGCTCGAGAACAGCAACATCCTGGCCGGTGACTCGCTCCGGTTCATCAGCTTGTGCGCCCCGCCGGGACCGGGTGGGAAGCAGACGAGGTCTCCGCGCTCCAACGTGTGCTCCCCGTCGGGCGCGCGGACAACGACCGTGCCATCGACGACCAGGAGCCACTCCTCCTCGTACTCGTAGTGGTACGGGCATGAGCTCCTGCCGGGCTCCATGTCGTAGATGAACATGAGGGTCGCCGCCGATCCCACGGCTCGGGCCACGTCGACCCTGCCCTCGGGGTCCGAGGCGCTGAAGATGTTGACCGCGTCCATGGCCGCATCATCCCAGGAGGCGTGCACGGCTGCGCAGGGTTCGATGCCCTCCCGGGCCTGATGCGCGGACGGCGCATGAGAGGCCGTGACCTCTGTCCGCCCACCGCACCGATCGCATGGAGCCGTTCGTGGCGAGCCTCGCGCCGTCGCGATACCAGCCGCGTCGAGCCATGCACACCAGATATCGGCCGGGGGCGCGCGGCGCAATCAAGGAACGCGAATCATCCCGTCCTGACGTGACCTGGCAGAAGCATGGACGGTCCGCCCCAGCCACGCGACGGCCAACGCGACCGGAGATCAGGCCGAATCACGGGGCGGCTTCGGGGGCGGAGGGGTCCGTGCCGGAGTCCATCCCCCGCGCCCAGGCAGCGTCGAAGACCGCCTCGGCCAGCGCGGGCCGAAGCGGCTCGAGGAACTCGCGCTCGAGTGTGCGTTCGAGCCGCCACGACTCCGGTTTGGGTGAGACCCCGAGGGCACGCGCCCGGCCCCACAGCTCCACGGCGACTTCGGGCTGGCCCCACCGTGCCTCCGCCGCGGCCAGGCCCAGCGCGGCGGCACCCACGACGGTCGGGGTTCCGGACTCCTCGCCGATCGTCCGCGACGTCTCGAGCGCGGCCACGGCCTCGTCCCGGCTGCCGGACAGGACCTGGAGGTACCCGCGGAGCCGCATCGCATAGGCGAGCTCACGCCGGAAGCCGCCCTGCTCACAGAGCGCGACTGCCTCGTCGACGAGCGACTCCGCCTTGCTGAGCTCGCCATCTCCTGCGACGATCTCCGCCATGGTCACCCACTGGTCGGCTCGATGTGCCGGATTCGGCATCTCACCCTGCTCCTCGAGCAGCGCCCGCGCGCGAACCCGGTCGCCGCGGTCCGCGTAGAGGTCGGCGAGGCCGTCCCGTATCGAGTAGACGAGCGTCGGATCTGCGAGCGCAAGCGCCTCGCGCTCCGCGCGACCGAGGACATCCTCGGCGTCGTCGAGTCGACCCAGCTCGACCAGCTGCCCGCCGAGGTAATAGAGGGCGAACGTGTGCTGATGGTGAAGAGCTCCCGCTTCGAGAAGCGGGAGCGACTGTTCCAGGGGCTCCACTGCGCGGTCGGGCTCGCCGAGCTCGGACCACCCAGCACCGAGGATGAACCGCGCATAGCCGTCGATCCCCGGCTCGAGGTTCGAAGCGACCGCCAGGCCGTCCTCGATCCAGCTCATCCCTTCGCGCATGAGCCCGCGCATCTGCCAGATCCAGCCGAGGTTGGCAGCGATCGAAAGCGCGCGCTCGGCGTCACCGCAATCGAGGGCAGCCCGCATCGCGCGCCGAAGATTGTCGAGCTCGAGATCGAAGCGGCTCAGCCACGGTTGCTCGCCGCCCACCCTCCACGCGGGCTCGGCGGCACGCGCGAACTCACGGGCATGGTCGATCAGACGATCCTCGAGGAGCGACTGCTCGGCCGCCTCGTCGAGCCGCTCGGTCGCGTACTCGCGAATCGTCTCCAGCATCCAGAACCAGGGGCCGAGGGCCGTCGTGCGCCGGCGAAGCAGGCTCTTGTCGAGCAGTGACTGGAGCGTGTCCGGATCGGCTCCGGCGACTGTCTCGGCATCTTCGAGCGCGCATCCCGCAACGAAGACCGAGAGCCGGCGGAAGAGCCGGCGCTCCTCGTCCGAGAGCAGCTCGTAGCTCCAGTCGATCGTCGCCCGGAGAGTCTGCTGGCGTGGATCCGCATCCCGGCCGCCTTTGAGGAGATCGAGCCGCCCCCCGAGTCGTTCGAGCAGCTGGTCCGGGGAGAAGAGCGGCGTACGCGCCGCGGCGAGCTCCAGAGCCAGGGGGAGGTCGTCCAGCCGGCGGCAGAGCTCGACCACGGTGGACGACCGCTCGACGTCGCTCCCCAGAGCGGCTGCACGTTCGACGAAGAGCTGGACGCCATCCTGCTCCCCGAGGGGCGGCACCCGATACACGTGCTCGCCCTGCAGCTGCAGCCGCTCGCGGCTCGTGACGAGGATGGACGGGCCGTCGATTCCCTGCACGTCCGCGAGCTCGTCGACGAACCCGGGCAGCAGGTGCTCAGCGTTGTCGAACAGCACGAGCGTCCGCCGCCCCCCCAGCGCGCGCGCGAGCGCGTCGGGCAGGGTATCGCGGCTCTCCTCCTTTAGGCCGAGTGCGCCCGCCAGTGTCGGCAAGAGCCGCGTGACCTCACGAAGCGGTGCGAGCGGGACCCAGGTGATGCCGTCGGGGAAGTGCTCCGCCGCCTCGGCCGCTGCCTGAAGCGCGAGCCGCGTCTTACCCGTTCCGCCCGGCCCCGTCAGGGTCAGCAACCGAGCGCTCCCCGTCAGCAGATCGCCCACCTCCGCCAGCTCCTGCTGACGTCCCAGGAACGCCGTCATCGGCACGGGCAGGTTCGTGCGGAAGAGGCTTCGCAGTGGCGGGAACTCGGCGTCGCCCAGCTGGTAGATGCGTTCCGCCGCCACGAGGTCCTTGAGCCGGTGGTCGCCGAGATCCCGCAGACGCGTCGCGCCGACCAGCCCTGCCGACGCCGCCGAGATCAGGACCTGTCCGCCGTGTCCCGCAGCGGCGAGCCGCGCCGCCCGGTGGACGTCCATGCCGACGTATCCCTCGTCGGTGACGAGCGGCGTCCCGGTGTGCACGCCCATCCGCACCATCACCGGCTCCCCAGCCAGGGCCGACTGCGCCTCGCCCGCGGCGGCGACTGCACGTTCAGCGGTCGCAAACGCCGTGAAGAGCGCGTCCCCCTGCGTGTCCACCTCGACACCTCCATGCCGGGCGAAGGCACCCCGGAGGAGCCGACGGTGAGTGTGAAGCACCTCTGCGTAGCGCTCCTTCCCGAGCTTCTCGAGCAGCCGCGTCGACCGCTCGATGTCGGTGAACAGGAAGGTGACCGTTCCCGTGGGGAGGTCGCTCATGAGGTCGAGAGCATCCCGCCTCAGAGGTGCCGTGTAAAGCGCGGACGAGGCTTGGAACGAGAGCGACCGCCCGCAGGCGGTCGCGTCGTCGAGCTATAGCGGGGGCAGGATTCGAACCTGCGACCTTCGGGTTATGAGCCCGACGAGCTACCGGACTGCTCCACCCCGCGGCGAAGGCCGGATTCTACCATAGACTGGGCCCAGTGCTGCTCGTCGTCATCATCGCCTGGCTGCTCATCGTGGGGGCGACATCGACCGTCGTCGGCATCCGCGGGGCGCGCACCTACAAGCGGGCCAGGACGGCCCAGCAGTCGATCGAGGAGCGCATCCGGGGGCTCGAGGAAGGCGGCCTCGCGTCGCTTCTCACGAAGACGGAGCAGCTGGCCGGGAAGACCGCCGAGATGCAGGCCTCGCTCGAGCGGCTCCAGGCCTCGCTCGACAGGCTGCGCCGCCTGTTCGACGCCTTCTCGCGCGCCCGGTCATGGGTGCGCACGCTCGTACGTGTGGTGCGGGGATGAGCCCGCGAGCCACTCGTGCGCCCAGCGCTCGACCCCGTCGATGACCTGCTCGAGATCTCGCCCCTTGGCCGAGAGCTCGTAGGCCACCTCCACGGGCGGGCCGGTGCTGACCCGCCGGATCACCACGCCCTCGGCCTCGAGCTCGCGAAGCCGCTGTGAAAGCGCACGGTCGGAGATCTGGGGGATTGCCCGTCGCAGCTCGGTGAAGCGCCGCGGGCCGGGCAGGAGCGCCCGGGCGATCGTGCCGCACCAGCGCCGGCCGATCAGCTCGACGGCCTGCTGGAAGTGCAGGCAGAACTCCTCGCCGTTGGCGTTCACAGCCCGTCTCCTACCGGGGCGCGGTCGACCGCGGCCTGGACCCAGCCCTCGAGCTCCGCGAGGAACCTCGGGTCGATCGTGTGCGCGATCGGCGACTCGCGGTAGAGCACATCCGCGCCGGCCTCCTCGAGGATCGCACGCGCGCGCCGCCCGAACTCCACCGAGATCACCGGGTCGAGCGTCCCGTGCCCGATCGCGACCGGCGGAAGCGGCGGCGAGAGATCGGCCTCGAAGCCCTCGACGACGGGGATGAACCCGGAGAGCGCGACGATCCCCGCCGGTCGCGGCCGGCCCATGCCCAATCCGAGCGAGTGCGCCATGACCGCGCCCTGCGAGAAGCCGCCGAGCACCGTCCGCCCCGGCGGGATCCCCGTCTCGGCGGCCAGGTCGTCGAGCCAGCGCGATGCGAGATCGAAGGTCGGCCCGAACGTCGCAGGATCGGGAAAGCCGACCTGCCTGACGACGTACCAGTGCGCGCCGCCCGGCGGCAGCGAGAGCGGCCCGCGCGGCGTGACCCCGACCAGCCGCCGCTCGGGGTCGAGCATGTCGAGCAGCGGGTAGAGGTCGTCCTCGCTCGCACCGCGGCCGTGGAAGAGGACAAGCGCCCCGTCCGCCTGGCCGGCCGCCGGGCGGACGAGGTGCTCGAGGGTGCCGCCGCTCACCTGACCGCCCAGTCGGCGCGCGGATCCGGCAGCGGCGTCACGACCTTCTCGACCTGCTCGCGCAGGTGCTCGTAGGCCGGAGGCAGCGCCAGCCGCTCGCCGAGGTGCTCGATGTCCTCGTCGGTCGCGAAGCCCGGACCGATGGTGGCGATCTCGAAGAGCACGCCGCTCGGCTCGCGGAAGTAGATCGACTTGAAGTAGTAGCGGTCGATGATGCCGGTCGGGCGCCCGCCGCCCTCCTCGACCCGCTTGCGCCACGCCTCGTGCTCGTCCGGCGGCGACGACCATGCAACGTGGTGGACGGTGCCGGCACCCGGCCAGCCCGTCCCCGCGATCTCGTCGTAGGCGTAGAACGAGCCCCGCTTGTCGCCGCGCACCTCGAACTCGTTCTCACCGTCGGCGTCGAACCCGAGGGTGTCGGCGAGGAACGCCCGGCTCGCTTCGGTGTCGCCGGTGTAGGCCCGCACGCCGTCGAACCCCTGGATCGCCAGCTCGGGTGCGATCTCCGGGTGCACCGCGACGAGCGGCTCATCCGCCGTCTCGACGAGCCGGATCTCGAGACCCAAGCCCTCGGGGTCGGCGAAGGTCAGACGATCGCCGTCGCGCTTCACCTCGACGTCCTCGCGCTTCAGGCGCTCCTCCCAGAAGGCGACGGCGTCGGCCGAGCCGACCCGCCACACGACGGTGTGCACCATGCCCCGGCCGGCGCGGCCGCGACGGGCTCCCGGGTACTCGAAGAACGTGATGTCGGAGCCGGCGCTTCCGGCCTCGTCAGCGTAGAACAGGTGGTAGACCGTCGGGTCGTCCTGGTTCACCGACTTCTTGACCAGCCGCAGCCCCAGGACGCGCGTGTAGAAGTCGACGTTCCCGGGCGCGTCGCCGGTGATCGCCGTCACGTGGTGGATGCCCTCCAGCTTCATGGTGCCCTTCCTCCCAATCGCGTAGCTACTTCGCTTTTGTTAGTGGTCGATCGAGAATCCTAGACTCCGCGGTTGATGCGCGTCGGCGCGGTGGACATGGGCACGAACTCGACCCGGCTCCTCGTGGCCGACGTCCGCGCCGCGGACCTGGACGAGGTCGAGCGCCTGCTCGAGATCACCCGGCTCGGCGACCGGGTCGACACCGACGGGCGCCTGGCCGACGCCTCGATGGAGCGGGTGCACGCCGTCCTCGACCGCTATGCCGCCCGGGCGCGCGAGCTCGGGGCCGAGCGCGTGGTGGCCACGGCGACGAGCGCTGTCCGCGACGCGGCGAACGGGCCCGAGTTCCTGGCCGAGGTCGGGCGGAGGCACGGCTTCGAGACGCGCCTCCTCTCGGGCCGGGAGGAGGCCGAGCTCACCTACCGCGGCGTCACGTCGCGGCTCGACGCGGTGCCGGGGACGCTCGTCTGCGACATCGGCGGCGGCTCGACCGAGCTCGTGCTCGGCGGCCCGGACGGCGTGGTCGATGCGACGAGCCTCGACATCGGCTGCGTGCGCATGTCGGAGCGCTGCCTGCACGCCGACCCGCCAACGGCCGCCGAGGTCGCGGCGCTCCGTGATGCTGCGGCGCGGCTTCTGCCCGAGCGCCTGACCAGCCGGACGGCGAAACTCGTCGGGGTCGCCGGCACCATTACGACGCTCGCGACCATCGACCTCGACCTCGAGCGCGAGGTTCCCGAGCTGATCGACGGGCACCGTCTGACTCAGGCGACCGTCGAGGCGCTGCTCGCGCGGCTGGCCGCGCTCCCGCTGGCCGCGCGGCGCGAGGTGCGCGGGCTCATGCCCGAGCGGGCGCCTACCATCGTCGCGGGCATGGCGATCGCCGCCGAGGTGATGACGGCGACCGGCGCCGGGGCGCTGACCGTCTCGGAGCGCGACATCCTGCACGGCGCCGCGCTGGCCGCGGCAGACCCGGGCTGACGGCTGATAATGCCCGTGGCCCGGGTGGTGGAGCTGGTAGACACGGGGGACTTAAAATCCCCTTCCCCTCACGGGGAGCGCGAGTTCGAGTCTCGCCCCGGGCACTGGAACGGCGGCTACTGTCGTCGCATGGGTGAATGGGAGATCCGGCCGCTCGCAGACGGCGAGGCCGACGTTGTCGGATCCGTCCTCGGCCTGGCGCGCCTCCATCAGGGCACCGGCCTCTACCTGGTCGCGTGGGATGGATCCGAGCCGGTCGGCCACGCCCACCTCGCGCTGACCGATCCGCCCGAGATGCAGGACGTCGAGGTGCGCGACACCTACCGCCGCCGCGGAATCGCGTCGGCGCTGACCGCGGCGGTCGAGGCCGAGGCCCGCGCCCGCGGACACACGACGCTCCGTGTGACAGTGAGTGCGGACAGCCCGGATGCCCAGGCGCTCTATCGGAAGTTGGGCTTCGCCGACACCGGCATCCCGCCCAGGCGCGTCCAGGGGACGGTGCAGATCCGCACCGGGCCGCTCGAGGTCGACGACACGCTGCTCACCTGGGAGACTCCCCTTCAGGGATAGCTCATGCGATTCGAGTGGCCAAAGGCGCGAGCGACGGGCCCGGGAACAACGAGCCCGCGATCCTCGCGAAGCGCCCTGGGCCCATGCCGCCGACGTCGTTCTAGTGCGGCGACGAACGTGGGCGGCGCGGCCGGAGCGACGTATCCTGAGAACGTGCCCCGGTATCTGACGACTCGTCCCAGCCGCCGAACGGCCATTCTTGCCGGCGTCGCGTGCCTGCTTCTCCTCGCGTCGCTCATCGTCCCCGACGCGCCTGTCCACCACTTCCGCCTGAACGGCCGCCGGGTCACCGAGACGCCGCTCGGCTGGCAGGACGCGATGCTGTTCGCCTGCCGGGGAAGCGCCGTCCTGGTCGCCATCGCGGCGCTGCTCTCGCAGCAGCGGACGGTCGAGACGATCGACGACATCATCCGCGAAGAGGCGGCCACCATCCCGTATGACCGCAGCGCCGGCGTTGACGCCCGCGGCAATACCCGCGTCCACAGCGAACCCCGCCGCCGCTGATCCACGGCGGAGCCGAGCCCGCTACGGATGCCCGGGAATGCCGACCCGCGGCTGCACCGGCGTCACCGACAGGAACACCGGCCCCTTCGCCGAGCACGCGCGGAATCTGAACGGGATCGACGCCGGGTTCGTCGCGCCCGGCGGATAGACCGTGAGCCCGTCGGCCGTGACCGGTCGGCACGTCGCCGCCGGGAACGCCGAGACGTCAGTGATCCGAAGCACCGTGTGCGCGGTCGCGCCGGCCCGAAGCGTGAGCGTCTGCTCCGGTGCGGAGTGGTCGCGCCGTGCTGCGCTCCCCGCCTGGTGTCCCGCCGTCTCGGCCGAGACCCCCGGGAAGCCGTACAGGTGGCAGGCGTGGCCCGAGACGTTCGTGAGCTCCATCGGATAGGAGATGCTGCCGGCCTGGTACGGCAGTCCCGACAATCTTGGCTTGCTGCTCGACCGCACACTCCCAATGGCTCTATCGTTGGCACTGGCTGCGTGG